>SABV01000520.1 GCA_009928855.1 Erysipelotrichia bacterium
CCTTCAAAAACCTTTGCAACGAAGCTTCCGCCGGGTTTAAGCAGTTTTTCTGCAATATCAAGGGCCAGGTGAACAAGTATTGCCGAGTTTTCGGTGTCGGCGTAGTGTACGCCTGTGGTATCAGGAGCCATGTCGCTTAAAATCAGGTCGAGGCCATTTGGTGCCAGTTCGATAATCTGCGCCTGTTTTTGCTGATCGCGAATGTCGCCCTGCAAGATTGTTGCCCCTTCTATTGGAGCTATTTCGAGCAGGTCTATGGCAACGATTTTTGCTTTGCCCGCTACTTTTCGTAATGCGTATTGGGTCCAGCTGCCGGGAGCCGCGCCCAGATCTAGGATTTTCATTCCTGGTCTGATGAGCCGGTATTTTTGGTCTATTTCTTCGAGTTTATAGGCTGCTCTCGAACGATAATCATCCGCCCGCGATTTTTGCAGATAATGGTCGTTCAGTCTATTTTTAAACCATGCCTTAGCCATATTAATCTAACGTTTCTTCGGTCAATTTGACATTGAAAATTCTTTTTGACGGGCGTTCGTTGATTACTTTCAGCTCTCTGATATGTTTGATAAGAGCATCGCGAACCAGCAGATCGGTTTTTGTGTGGTTTTTAAAATCACGCAGAATTGTGTAACCATCGCCGCCACTGGCAATAAAATCATTTAACGCGACTTTATAAATTTTTTCGGCTTCGAGTTCTGCGCCGGTATCTGTTACCAGCTTAATAATGCGCTTCATTGACAGCAGTGACGGATCGTAGGTGATCTGAAGGCCTGATGGCAGCAGGTAGCCGTATTCGGGGCCTACGACCAGTTTCAGGCCCTCAGCGCGAATATTGTAGTTGTCGAGTGCGAAGGCTTTGTCTTCATTGTCAACCACTCTGGATTCGTTTGAAAGAGATCTTTCGACGAGGTTGTGCAGCTGAAAACCGTTCATCTCGACAATTTCGATATTGTTGTTGAAGGGTTGAACCATAAAAACGTCTTCGATAGTAATATTGCCTTTGTAAAAAGGCTGGCGGACACCGCCAAAATTTATAAAAGCAAAGTCTGCGCCTGAATATTTGCGCATCGCATCTGCGATCAACGAACCTTCCGGTGAATCTCCACCGCTGATACCACGATAGAGGCCAACTTTAGTTTCACCTATTATTTCTGCCATTTCGGCTTTCAGGTCTCTCAGATATTCGTCTTCGACTGCTTTTATATCGGCGTCATAACCGATCTTGTCAACGTAAAGGGGCGTTGAAACTAGTTTTAATATTGGCTCGTTCGGGTTTTTGAGGTCAATATGAACCACAGATGTGTGTTCGCACGAACTGCCGCTGTGAATGATCGGGGTATTGAAAGGCCCATAGAACTCTATTTCTTTTTTCAGCGAATGAGTGTGCCCGCCCAGAATGAGATCAATGCCTTCGACCTGGGCGGCAAATTTAATGTCGGCATCAAAGCCGAGATGCGACAGCAAAATGATAAAATGCACGCCGCTTTTACGAAGTGTTTCAATAATGGGTTTTACCAAAGGGGCTGGTTCTGCAAAGATAAGGTCTTTGATGTTTTTTTCGAACGAAATTGTCGCCGTTTCGGTAGTGTCGACGCCGATTATAGCGATTTTGCGGCCCTGGTGTGTAAGAACTGTGTAGGGCTGCGCGAAAGAGGGCAGTTTGCCTGTCGCTTTTTCGAACACATTACAGCAGACGACCGGAAAACGTTTTTTCTTGAACTGCTCGATCAGATTCTGATATGAGTAATCGAATTCATGATTGCCGAGTGTGACGGCTTTTGCTTCCATGCGGTTGAGCATATCGATCATAACCGCGCCTTTTGTGCGGTCTACGATAGGTGTGCCCTGAAAAAAGTCGCCGCTGTCGAGGTATATCTGGCGTGCGTTTGTGTAATCAGGATTGTTGCGATATGAATTTATCAGGTTTTTTAGAACAGCGTAGCCGCCCATCAATGGCTTGGGTTCGTCTTTTGCGGTTGGGTCACCGTGCGCGGCAATTGCTCCGTGAACATCGCTCGTGTGAAAAATGACAAATTCGGCAGCACTGGCCGACAATACAAGATAAAAGACAAAAAGAG
>SABV01000521.1 GCA_009928855.1 Erysipelotrichia bacterium
TAGTTACACACATTCCACAGCCGACACATTTATTCTCATCAATTATCGGGTGCCAGTCTATCGATTCCCGGGGAAGTCCTTTCCACTGATCAAATTGGTGATTGTTGTCGGCGGGTTTTGATGTTTCCTGCAGTTTCCTATGTAGAAAATCTTTTATCTGATCTTTGGGCCAGACATGACCTTGAAAGAGAACTGTATTATCGACCAGCAGGGCTGGCATAATCAAAATTCTATGCTCTTCTTCATGTAGAATTTCATCAAGTTGCCGAATAATGTCTAATTTGCATTCCAGGCCAAGTTCGTGAATTATCTCCTCAATATCGGTTCTCAGTCTGTCTTCAAGCGGGCAGTTCCCACCCATCACGGTGATTTTCATAAAAGTTCCTCCTTACGAAATTTATTTTACGCGCTCTAATATCTGGAGCATCGTGACATATAGACTTACTTAGCAACGGTCTTACTGCGTTTTTTTCTCTTGCCATGGCCATTTACCGGTCAGTTCAACTTCAAGAGTAAAGCTTAGAAAAGTTCTGATCAGAACTACTATACAAAGTATAGAAACCGTCTCAAGATTGAATTTGACGGTGACGGTATTAATTATATCCGCAGCAATCAAGAGTTCAAGACTGATCAGAATGCCATTTCCAAGTCGCTGCCGGATTTCCTGAACGACGACATCCGTTTCTTCTTTTCGCAACAGTTTAAAACATGCGCGCAGCACCGAATGAATTGCAATCAATGTAATGACGCTGACACCAAGAATTTCAATCAGCGCCACACAGACTTCAGCAAAGGGTTTTACAAATTCCAGCATATGTTTCCCGTGAAGTTGCCATTTTTACAGGCGCGATTAAAGAGCGAGGCCATAAGCCTTGTTGATCTCTGTTAACATCATTTTGTGAGGTTCAACTGCGGCCTCAATATTGTCAGCATTTATGGCCAGCACCATTTCATCCAGTTGTCTGGATACCTGTCTGACAGCTTCATAGTAGGGCATAATGCGTTCATCATCACCTTGCCAGGGTGCTGGTGCTGTCAGAACCTTATCTCGTAAAGTCATCGTGTTATTCAACAGCTCACGAACCTTGTCGACTCTTTTGCTTTTCATTACTGCGCCGATCGTTTTGGCTGCCTTTCTAAGATGAAACAATGTGTCCAATGCGTATTTTAAACCATTTTGCTCGTGCATGGTGACGAAGATGCCGCAACCGTAACCGCATGCGTTAAAAGATCTTCTCGCATCGCCGGTAGCAAGAGTCTTTTCCATATCTTCAAGAGCATTTTTAAAATCTTGCAGTCGAGCTTTGTATGATTTGTCTGCTGCATATTCTAAAGGTCTTTTGTCAGCCCATTTAATCATAAATTTATTCCATGAATTCTGGGCCTGATGTAACAGACTTAAACCATTCTTCTGCTTTTGGGGATCAGCAAATTTTTCAGTCATCATTTCTTGTACAATTGCGCAATATTCTCTGACAACCCTGCGCGTTTCTGCCGCGTCTTCATCATACTTTGCCAGATTTGCCGTCTGTGCAGAACAAGTTTGGGTCATACAGCTGAATAATACGAAAAGAACTAATAACAGTTTCAACTTTCTCATGACTTTTATCCTTCAAATCATCATCAATTTCAGGGTCTATATATTTTTAAGATGCTTTGCTTGCGAAACCCTCAAAATATTATAACTCCAGCAAAACTTAATTTCCAGGCAATTGGTTTTAGCCGGAAAATAGGGTTGAAAAGCCCGCTATTTATTTTGCTTAAAGATTGGTTGGCCGAGAGCCAGTGTCACAGCGAGGCGGGCTGCAACCAGATCATTTTGATCTCTTATCAACAACGATCTGGCTGTGAATAATGCTGCCTGCGCATCAAGCAGATCGTTGACCGTTCCTTTGCCATGTTCATAGTTCAACAGCTCAATACGATATGCTTCTTCTGCCAGCGCCAGCCCTTTCTGGCTGCGAACCAGTCTTGCTCCGGCCGATTCAATGGCTGAAGTTGCAATGCGAACCTGTTCGTTCACCCTGAGCTCAGATTCGCGTAACAGATGAGTTTCTTTGCTGGTATTGGCGGTG
>SABV01000522.1 GCA_009928855.1 Erysipelotrichia bacterium
ATTGGCCGCGAAAAATGCATGTCTGCCCTTTTGTCATTCGCCTTAAGATTGGCTGATTCACATTTGAGTCTTCGATCGGCCTTATTTGCCATCTTTGATTGTGCTTGAAGCGCCATAGCGGGCAGCGAAAAAGATTCTGTCTGAAAATTTTTAAATGCAAAATTTGGTGCCGCAGACAAATAGATCTGTTTATTGCAAAGCTGGCTGGTGCTGCAGGCAGTATTCGGCTGGTGGTTCAGAAACACGGGAAAATCTTTTATTTTTTGTTCTAACACCAGGTTTCTGACGATTTCTACTGATTGTTCAAAACTGCCGGCAATATGCTTGATTGACGCCTCAAGCTTGTTAAATCGTTCAGGTGCAGAGTTATAACCAGTATAAGAAGCAACCATGTCATAAGCTTTCATGTTGCCAGCCAGGGTTGTTAACCGTTGTCTTGTATCTTTGAGCTGTGGCAGAGACTTATCTTTATAAAAATACCCGCTGACAGTGTGTAGTGTCTGTATTACTGGCGCAAATCTTTTGTTAAAAACGGCTGGCGCAAAAAATGCGTTGTCTGAAACAGCTGCAAACGTTTGTTTGATTGCTTTTTCGTCTGAAAGTTCATAAATGGCCGCAAGTCTTTTGTGATCAGCTTCAGAAAGTTGCCATGAGGGTTCGCGGCATAGCAGAAGGTTTTTGTCTCTAATTTTGCAGCAGCAAGGCAGTTTCTGAAAAGATTGGTTCTGCGTTGCCTGATAATAACCTTTTTGTGGCGAAAGCATATTGGTGTCGCCGATGAGCGCGAGTTGCCCGGGTGTGTTCTTAATTTCTGGCAGTGCGTAAAAATCAGAGTAGACAAGATTTTCGCATTGTTGTGCGTTAAGGTTGCAGGCTGTTTTTAGCGGCGCTATTGGCGAGGGTGCGCATTGTTTGTAAAGTTTTTCGGCGCTTGCGCTGAAACATTTGCGCGAGATATCTGATTCAGAAGGTTTTATCGGAATATGTTTTTCTGCAAGAAGAGGTTTTCCGGCCAGGCCGAGAAATCTTCGCGTCAAAAACTGTTTCTGACCTTTGGCAGCCGGCGGTTTTACAAAAACCGGCCCTGTTGAATCAGACTTTTTTAACCTGGTCATGGCTGGATAGTCGTTTTTATTTCTTTAAATCTTTGACTTGCCTGTCTGACGAGATTCAGCAAATCATTAAATCTTGTGTTTGCGATAGTGATTGATTCGCGATGTTTGGTGACGAACATTCGCTCCTGACGAGACCGTGATTTATCTTTAAAGGCTTCTTTAAAAACGATATCAGAAAGAGCAAACTCAGAGAGATGTTCAAGGGGTTGTTTGACAACGGCAGAAGCAGTTGAAATAGCAAATTTGCGGCGTTTTACGCTGGCAAAACACCAGAGCAGATGTCGGTAAAAAATTTCAATTGTTTCCGGAAACTGCTCAATAAAGCTGATTTCGGGCGCAGCAAGTTTTTTAAATGTGCGAGTGGCCTGAACTTTGAGTGGAAAGCTTTTGGGTATCGAATAGCCGATACTGTAATTACCAATGCTTGAAAACGCCGGCATTTCCACAGAAAAGTCTTCGAAAACGCTGTCAATAACCTGTGTTCCAAAATATGCAAACCTCAGATGCATGGGTGGAGGAGTTTCTATGAGCTTGGGAGTTTCGAGCTTTTTGCTGCGCATCGGAATCGTTCTGGCTATTCGCAGATTAGCTCGCGGCGGCATGTAATGATACTGGTTTATCGGTATCAGTAAGGGGCAAATGGGCGTATTCAGCTCGTCGGGAGTATTCTTGATTTCTTCTGGCATCTTCTCTCCTTTATACTGGAAGAAGGCAAGTTGCCTTGAAGGCATTGGCACTGTAAGCAGGGTGAAGTCAGGGTTGGCGAAATGCTGTGCTACGCCCGTCGCTGGAGTTAAAATATTTCGATAATTTTCAGCGGCAACAATTGAATAATCTTCGTAACTATGTGATACGGCAGACATCTCTGTCTCATACAGGGGCATTCTTTGCGCGGCGCTGCCGGTTTCATCTCTGAAAAAGTCAGAGGTAACTGTTATGCCTGCCAGATTATTATATT
>SABV01000523.1 GCA_009928855.1 Erysipelotrichia bacterium
CGATATTTTTTGCGATTTCGAGCCTTCGACGGCAATTTCGACCTGTGATTTGAGCGAAATAGTGGCAGAATCGCGCACAGAAGTATCCTGGGTCAGTTCAGCCAGAATGTTGAACTCTACCTCTTCTTTAACAGTGGCCGGAGCCGTATACAGGCCTGTATTACTGTTTATAGTGCCGTATTTATCAGGGTCTCCGGATGGCGAAATAGACCATCGCACCGTGCCCTCGACATTTTCAAGATTCGCGGCAAACTGCTGTGTTTGGCCTGAATACAAAGGCCCGGCAGTAGCAGGGCTGATTTTAAGAGAGGGGCCACGAATCCTTATCGAGGTTACAGCCAGCGAACTCTTATTGCCAACTCCATCAGAGAACTGGTAATAGAGGTTGAAAGTTCCATTGCCGGGAAAATCACCGGTATTCAAAACTACGGGCGCCACCGGAACAGATGAACTTTTGAACACGGTGGGCACAGACGCTCCGCTTGAAGCAAGCTGATAAAACACGGTCGTCGTAAGGGGATCTTGAATATTAAAATGCAGATAAACAGGCAGAGAGGCAACGGGCAAATCAGCAGTTACCGGCGAGGCTGGCGCGGCTGTTTCCCTGAAAGACGCAACATTGCCAGTTGGCGAAGTATTGTTTACTGTCACATCCAGCTGCACCGGCACTGTTTCGATCCAGTTAGAGGTGGTGTTACGAAACTTGGCGAAAACGGTCTGCGGGCCTGTCTTGTTTTCCAACGAAAACACATAAGAAGTCTGATATGGCACCCACCCGGTGGTAAGATTTGCAACATCAGGGTTCTGCGTCAGCAGCATATCAGCAGCTCCCCCGGCAAACAGTTCGAGGTTAACCACGGTATTATTGAGAGGTTGCGAATCGCGAGTGCTTATTGTGGGGCTGGCAGGCCCCCTTGCTGTAATAGAATCCTGGGCAGTAAAAAACTCACCATTACTACTGTTCTGAAACCTGGCATATACGGTTTTTGAACCGGCAGAACGACTTATCAACCATGGCTGGTTTACGGCAGCGGTGTCGGCTGCACTGAAGAAATCTCCGTCATTAGAAAGCCTCATAATCGGGTAAGATGGCGTGGTTAGAACATTTACCGTAACACTTGAACGTTCTGTTATAGAATCGCCGGAGTTGATTATAATTGAGGGAGATACCTCTATGACTCCTGTAACTGTAACATCAAGCGACATGGCAGGAGTTTCTACTTTGCCCACATTACGATACTTTGCATAAACCGTATGCTTACCGTTAAAAGGTTTCAACAACAGGTTCACAGAGTAGGCAAATGGCACCCATTTAGCCTCATCGGAAAAATCAGCATAATCTTCGGTTAAAATCATCTGGGCAGCATTATTGGCAAATGGTCGTAAATTTACCGTGTAAGTAGCCAGAGGCTGATCATCTTGAGTAGTAAGAGTATAATTTTCGGGGCCTATAAGCGTTATCGAATCACTGCTGATCGAAAAAGAACCTGAAGCATCTTCAAAACGCGCATAAACCATTTTAGCGCCGGCTGTAGGCGACAACAGATAACTGCTGATACGCATAGATCCGTCGGCAAGATTAGCAATGTAATCAATGTTATCAGCACTGTTAAAATTCTGATTCTGTGAAATACGCACTTTTTTCGCAGAATCAGAGAAAACGGTCAATGATACATCATTGTAATCGCTTGTGGGATCACCGTCGTTGATAAGAACCGAACCACTCGATGGCGGGTCACCGACAACTTCAATGTTTCCAACCAGAACGTTGCTTGTATTGCTGGCATCATCGACAAAATACACATAAACAGACTGAATCCCGTAACCGCCCAGAGTCCAGGCTTTGCTTCCGTTAAAACGCTCAAGCACGGCACCACTGAAATCAGATACATTCGAAATCATCATCAAAATAGATTCGCCATCATCTGCATCCGCAGTCATAGTGAGCTTAACAGCAAGGGTGTCAGTCTGCGCGTCACCATCATTTACAAGCAGGGAAACGTTCTGCGGCGGCTTGGTATCAAGAATAATGCGGCCCTCGACAACCGATGAAATATTACCAAGAGAATCT
>SABV01000524.1 GCA_009928855.1 Erysipelotrichia bacterium
TTACAATAAAATGTCAAATTTTAGGTTAACCGGGTTTTATTTTTTTTTCTTAAACGACCCGGCGGCGGTTTCGGGGTCGGTTCCGTTCAGGCAGTCTAAAAAGTATTTGCCGTAGGCTTTGAGTTTGTGTTCGCCGACTCCCTTAATTTCGAGCATTTCGGACAAAGTTGCCGGGTTGTTTTCTGCCATGGCGGTTAAAACCGAGTCTGCGAACACCATATACGGCGGCAGTCCGAGCGTTCGGGCTATAAGCAGTCTCAGCTTGCGCAAGCGTTCGAAAACTTCGGAGTTTTCGGAAGAAAGGCTTGATGCGGGAACGACTCTGCGTTTGATTTTTTGCGGGGTCGGGAGGCTCAGTTTTACCTTCGCCGGGTTTTTGCAGGCTTCGAGCCCTGCCTGTGTCACTTGCAGAAGCGGGTATTGGCCGTCTGTGACAGAAAGACAGCCCTGAACAATAAGCTGGTCGATCCAGTTTCTGATTGTTTTTTCGGATTCATCTTTCATGAGCCCGAAAACTTTTAAAGTGTGGTGGTTATTGCCTGTGATTCTTTCGTCTTGAAGGCCTTTGAGTATGTTTATTATATACCCTGCACCGAATCTGTTTTGCGTTCTGTAGACGGCGCTGATTATTTTCTGAGTGTTCAGAGCGGCTTCTTCGTGCGGCAGCTCTCTTGTTTCGTTAAGGCAGACATCGCATGCCATGCACCTGAAATCTGTTTTGGCGGCTGAACTTCCGGCGGTTTTTGGGTAGTCATACCCAAAATGTTGCGTCAGCAGTCTGTGCCTGCAAATTGGTGAAACGGCGTATCGGCCTATTTCCTTTAACTGCTTTTCAATAGCGGCTTTGCGCATGGGCGAGATTTCCTCTTCGCGCATCGACAAATACTTATGTGTAATCAGATCCGCATAAGAATAAAGCAAAACACATTCTGCCGGTTCGCCGTCTCTGCCTGCACGCCCCGACTCTTGCTGATAGTGTTCTATCGACTTTGGGGTATTTGCGTGAACAACGTATCTCACGTTTGATCTGTTTATTCCCATTCCAAAGGCTATTGTGGCAACAATGACGTCTATTTTTTCGTGAATAAAATCGTATTGCGCGGTCGCCCTCTCTTTTGCCGACAGCCCCGCGTGGTATGGCGCACAGGAGATTTTCGCCCTTTGCAGGTTTTTGGTGATTTTTTCGACTTCTTTTCTGGTTTGCGCGTAAACGATGCCGCCCTGATTCGGGTGATTTCGGATAATTTCGGTGACCTGCGCCATTTGGTCGTATCTGAAAAACGATCTGTATGTAAGATTGGGTCTGTCGGGGTAACCGATAAGTTTAACGGGATTTTTGAGCCCGAGCTGTTCAACTATGTCATGCTGAACCTGAGGGGTCGCGGTGGCGGTTAAAGCCATTCTTGGTACATTCGGGTACTCGCCCATAATTTCTTTGAGCTGTCTGTATTCCGGTCTGAACTCGTGCCCCCAGTGCGATATGCAGTGTGCTTCATCGACGGCAAATAGGCCGGCCGAGGCTTTTATTATGTCTGATAAATCTCGTGCGGCGAGTCTTTCGGGGCTGATATAAAGGAGTTTTAACTCTTTGTTGAACAGCCCGGCATAAGTTATTTTTTTTTGTTTTTCGCTGACTTGTGAGTGGAGGGTTCCTGCAGATATTCCCATTTCTTCGGCAGCCGAAACTTGGTCGTCCATTAGGGCGATAAGCGGGGAAATAACAATCGTGAGTCCGATGTCGCACGCTGCCGGCAGCTGGTAGCAGAGGCTTTTTCCGCCGCCCGTTGGGAGTATAATCAGCGCATCATTGCCGTCTAACGCGGCTTGTGCAGCGTCTTCTTGCAGAGGGCGAAATTGGTCGTAACCCCAATATTTTTTGAGTGTTTTAAGCAGGTTGGGTTTATTCATCAAAGATGATATTATCACCTTTTTGGGTTAAATCAAAGTTGGTTTTGTGGTTTATTGTCAAATCATGTGTCTTGGCGGGCTTTTTGGGGTGTTAAATCGCCGGGCTTTTGATGCGGGCGAACAGCGCTCATGTGGTTCGCTGCGGCTCACAACATCG
>SABV01000525.1 GCA_009928855.1 Erysipelotrichia bacterium
ATTTTTCTGCTGGTCAGACGGCGATTTCTGCTCGTTACCCTGCCCTTCAGACTGGTCGTCTTTTTGCGACTGCCCTGATTGCTGATCTTTTTGCTGCTGATCGCCCTGCTGTTGATCTTTCTGCTGTGATGGCTCCTGTTTCTGCTGTTGCGGGTCTTTCGGCTGCTCTGACGAGTCTCCATTCTGTTGTTGCTGTTGCTGTTGCTGTTGCTGTTGTTGCTTGAGCTTTTCTTCGGCAACTTTTAAATTGTATTCGGCCTGTGCATCTTTTTTTATGGCGAGGCTGCCTGAATATGCGCCAACAGCGGCGGCATAATCGCCAGCTCGAAAAGCGGCATTTCCCAGATTATAAAGGCTGTTAAAGCGTATAGACGGCTCTTTGGCTGCAGACGAACGGGCAAAATGACCGGCAGCGGCCTCGTAGTCTCTTTTGCGATAGCTGGTTACTCCGAGATTATACGCAATCACCGGGTCATCAGGGCTGGCAAATCTTGCCTGCTGTAATTCTGCCTCTGCCTTATCAAGATCGCCCTTATGCAAAGCAGCGATAGCTCTGCTTACGTTAAAAGCCGGGTGAGCACAAACCGGTATTGATTGTAAAAATACCAGCAAAAAAATTACAGTTGTCTTTAATAGTATTTTCATATTCTTTTCAGCCAATGATCAAGTTCGCGTTCGTATGGTATTCGTTCAGAAATCATCCACTCAAGCAGAAGCAGCAAAAATGCCATCAATACCGGAAAGAAAAACAGTTCTCGGCGCTGCTGCGTGCTGCCGCCCGCTACCGCGACCCTTTTGATGCCATTTAAACCACTTATGACTTTTCTGGCACTCGAAATATCAGAAGCCCTGAAATAATCAGCCTGAGTCTGTTCAGCAATTTCACGAAGATTTTTTTCATCAAGTTTTGTTATTACAGGCTGACCTTTGTAACGCTTATAAACTATATCTCCAAACCATGTTTGCCCCTCAGGAATATACCCACCCTTTTCACTGCCGATGCCAACAGTAAAAACAGGAATCTTCTTGCGGGCAGCCTCTTTAATGGCCGTCTCAAGACGTTCTTTATCTGAATCTTCGCCATCAGAGATGAGCAGAATGACCTTTGATTGCGATGCGGTCATGTCAAAACGATCAAGAGCTGTCTGCATAGCCCCAGCCAGATTAGTACCCTGCTTTGCCAGCAATGTCGGATTTACCCTTTCAAGAAAAGTAAGAAAGGTATTTTTATCGTATGAAAGCGGGCTTTGCACCATTGTTTCACCGGCAAAAACAACAAGGCCGACACGATCGTTGCGTAGACCATTCACCATTTTGTTTAAAATAGCCTTTGCAACTTCAAGACGTGAATTACCCTCAATGTCGTTGGCATTCATAGATTTTGAGATATCAAGAGCTACAACCAGGTCAAGCCCCTCACCGATCACCGCTTCTTCATACAGGCCACCCTGCGGGCGCATTATTCCAAGGCCAATAAGTGCAAAACCCGCAATAACCATTGCCCATTTGGCAACCGGCCGCCTGGTTGGCTTATGTCCGGCGATACGGCTCAACATTGCAGGGCTGGCAAAGGCCTCACGTCGGTGTCGCATTTGACGGGCGGCAACTCGCCAGAGCACTATTACCCATAGAGCGGCAAGTATAATCAAAACAGCATTTTCAGGATTTTTGAACATTAGAATACCCTCTGAAAAAAGCGGCTGCGCAGATATATTTCGATTGCCAGTATGGCAAAAGCCGGCGCCAGAAACCAGAAGAAACGTTCTGAATATTGAATGGTGCGACTTACGTCGATTTTGCCTTTTTCGAGTCTGGCAATGGTCTTGTAGATTTCTTCAAGCGCGGTATTATCTGTAGCCCTGAAATAATGCCCCTTAGTTATATAGGCAATATCTTTAAGAAGCTGCTCGTCGATTTTCGGAATATATAGCGAACCATCGTTATTTCGAGCATACATTTTTCGACCATGCTGAATTACCGGTACCGCGGCTCCTTCAAGACTGCCGACACCGATAGTGTAAACACGCACATTTTTTTCGGCAGCGATACGTGCTGCCTC
>SABV01000526.1 GCA_009928855.1 Erysipelotrichia bacterium
CTTGCCACGAGGGCAAGGGGCCTCCGTCACGTGCCTGAGGCACGTTACGGGGGTTTTTCGGCCGTCCGACCCGAACGACGCAGCAGATGTTATGAGCCGCAGCGAACTACATGAGCGCTGTAGCCCGCATCAGAAGCTCGGCGAAAACTCACACCAAAAAGCCGCAACTTATAGGCTAACCCCGAATCAACCCGGACGCCCACCTGAGTAACTCGCCCGAGAGCCGTTCAAACTCTTCGCGCTGAAATCCGTTTTTTTCTTTTATCTCGTTGCCTGTCTCAAGTATTTTGCGTTCCGGCTCCTGAAGGAACTTAATAAGCTCTTTCATAAACTCAATGCTTCCAAAGATCTGCTCCGTGTCGTGATAAAACTGAAACAAATCATGCGGTTCCCACTTTTTCAGCTCTTCGATGCCCGACACAAACCCGCAAAGCTTCCGAGTCTATTGCAAATAACCAAGGAACCCTGCAAAAAGTTTTTGGCTTATGCTATTTTACTTGACACAAATACAAGTTTGTGCTATTGAAGGATCTATGGAAATATTCACCAGAAAATCGAAACTTTTCTGTGCGATCTTTATTCTGGGCATTCTTTCGGCCTGGTTGATCGCTTTTCCTCTCCATCTTGCTTTGCAAGCCCCCTCTTACACTGACCACCTTAACAACAAAAAAACAAACTGCCTTTCCTGTTGCACCAAGCATTTTGACAAACGCGACGATGGCAAACCAACAATTAAAGACTCGGGGGATAAACCCGATTTCTGTAGCATTTGCGAACTGGCATCTCAGTTTTCTACCAACGGTTTGGCCAGAATTTTACCCGTTTATTTTTCAGAGAATCTTTCATCCGTTGGCAAACTGATAGAAAGCATTTACTCAAACAACCGCACATTAGCCATACTTCCACGTGCGCCACCGCCCCTTACAACCTAATTTGAATTTTTCATAATTCTTAATTCTTTTGGCGGTTTTTGATCAGCACGGCAGAAAAGTCCGGTCACAAAAAGAGCCTGTCTTTTTCCGACCTCATTATCGCCTATCAAATACTTTTATAAGGTTTAATCATGAATGCATTACGAATAAAATATTTCTATTTAATCTTTCTACTGAATTTTTCACTTCTTCTGACTCAGCCCTGTCAAGCACGAAATGGGGAAGAAGAACGACTGAACACACTAGAAAACAAAATTGAGCAGATGCAAAAACACTATGAACAGCAAATTGCTTCCCTGACAAATCAAATAAAGGAACTGACAGCTCAGAGCACCCCAAAACCAATAGTTTCAGAAGATGTTGAGCTAATGGCTCTAAGACAAAGCGCCATAGACTCAACAGCAAATTCTTCCGGCTCCTCGAAAAACACCATCAATAAAGATTCAGACAGAAAATTTATCGCCGGAGAGTTGAGCCGACAAGCCGAAAATCCTGAATTAAGCGTGGTCGGAGACTTTTTTTATCGTCTGCAGAGCATCGACGGTATCAGAAACTATTCAGACGCCGCATTAAGAAATCTCGGGGTTCACTACGAAACCTACCTTGATCCAAACACCAGATTCAAAGGGGCGGTTCCGGTCAAAGAAGACAACTCAAATCTTGGCGAAGCCTACATAACAAGATATGGCGTAACACCAAATCTCAACCTAACGATAGGGAAATTCAGACAACAGTTCGGAATCGTTCATCGCTGGCACCAGGCCGGACTTGATCAGGCCGAGTTTCCACTGGCGATGCGCCGGATTCTCGGTGACGGTGGACTTGTACAGAACGGTCTTTCATTTGAGTGGCAACTGGGCGGTTCAGGAAAAACAACCAATGAACTCACCATGCAGCTAACAGAATCAACCAACAGTCGCCTGTTCGCCGGCAATACCAAAGGTATGCCGTCAATGCTTCTGCATTTTAAATCTTTCCGAGACATCAGCAAAGACACATATCAGGAAATCGGCCTCACCGCACTGGGCGGCGTGAACGACCTCTGGACAGTCAAAAAGGGAGCTGCCAACCTTACCATGGACTCAACCCTGCCTGTTGTTGGGTTTGGGCTCGATTATACAC
>SABV01000527.1 GCA_009928855.1 Erysipelotrichia bacterium
GCCCGCGGCGCCAAAATCATATTTCATACCAACAGTGCCGAATCTACCGACTCGCTGTTTCCTCAGGCTTTTCTTATGAACGACTGGCAGAGACTCTTGACACAGATGCCTACTGCAAAACTTTTTGTGGCTCCAAGTCAAAATGAGCGTTTGCACAGCAAAATATTTGTTTTTGATGGTCTGATTACAGTTGTGGGCTCTTACAACATGGACCCCCTTAGCGAACAGGTAAATTCAGAGGTTGTTGCAGCTGTTCATGATAAGCCGTTTGCTCAGATGACAAGGTTGCGCATTCTAGGTCTGATGAATAAAAATATTATCGAATATCGTGTAGAGCTTGATAAAGACGGCAAAATAATTAGCTCTCATGGCCCCGAAGACCATGTTAAAGGCGAGATCGTAAAAAAGATGAACCGCCTCAGAAAACTTCAATGGCTCAGACCGCTGATCTGAAACTCACCAGAATCTAACAATAGAACGGAGCGACTGCGGTCGTTCCGTTTTGTTTATCTGGGCGAAGAACCTGGTGACAGCTCAAACTCACCATTGGCCAACCGGCTCAGTTTCCATTCTTTTCTGGCTGCGACCTGTGCCAAATCTTCAGGGGAGAGAAGTAAAAGACCTTTCCAGGCAAGCTCACCAACTTCATGGTTCATTACTGTCTGCTCGTCTACATAGCCTTCAAGAAGCGGAGAAAGGTTTTTGCCGAGTTGCCCGCGTACTGTGGGGTTAAGTTTTAAGCCGAAAGGGTTTACAAACAGAAAAATGTGAATAATTGCGGTTAAAATGATAATGCCGACCAGATGATAATTGAGTGGCAATGGCTGAATATCGATAAAGATCTTGAGAAGTAGTGTCAGGCCCATGAGTATGAAAATTGGCAGTGTTGCTGGGCTAATCAGGGCTATCAGGCCTGTGATGGCGTAAAAGAAAAGGTTCGGCATATCTTCGTGGCTCAGTCGGCCCAGTCCAACCAGGTTGATCAAAAGAAAGATTCCGGCTAGAAGATACATTATTTTCATGTCTGCATCTGATAAAAAGTTATACGACAGAATTGATGCCGAATCTGCGGCTATTGCCGCGCCTTCAGGAAAAAAAAGAAGCCCGGCGAGAGCGCATAAAATAAGGCTGGGGCTGTATTTGCTGTTGTGAAGGACGTGGCAGATTACCAGCGCGATTAAAAGCCAGCTGTTCAGAGCCATGCTGCTTGCCGCCGCCATTATTGGCACAAGAATGACGCCAAAGTGATTTTTCAGGCGGTTGTTATCGAGAATTGTCACCAGTCCTGCCGTGAAGATAAGCTGCAGAAGCATGCGCAAATTCAAAAAAGTTTGCATTGAAAGGGTGAACACGGCTAATAACAGCAGCCCCGGAAGTATTTCCCTGCTTCTGAAAACCCAGGTGCACAAGATGCAGCACAATAGAAAATAGGCAATATGAAACACTGCTTTCAGGCCGAGTAGAGAGGCGCTTGAATTGACTATTGCGAGTGAAATGGTCTCAGGAAAAATCACCCAGCCTACAGACAGATCGAAGTCTCGTGCGAGGGTCAGATCCCAGAATGTGGCGGCTGGAAACGGCGCTGAACGCGTAAAGAAGAAGAGAACCGCAACCGTCGCTATCAATGCTACTATTCGGTTCCATTCAACTGGATTTTGCGCCACTTCGTCGGTTTCCAGTCTGGCCATTCCGGTCTCCTCGATTAGAGTCTGTTCTTTACTTGTCGAGCCCAAGAATATTCTCGGGTTTGATTGGCAGTTTGCGCAGCCTGACCCCTGTTGCATTAAAAATTGCATTGGCAATTGCGGGAGCTACGCCCATAAGTGGCACTTCACCAAAGCCTTTGGCTCCATACGGCCCGCGGTCATAGGGGTGTTCTACGATGATTGGCTCTATTTCGGGAGTGTCTTCGGTTGTCGGAAGAATGTAGGTTGCGAATGCGTTGTTTAACATGCGTCCGTTAGCATCGTGTCGTATTTCTTCTGTGGTCGCATAACCGACGCCCTGTAGCGTTCCGCCTTCTATCTGGCCTTCAACCTGTTGCGGATT
>SABV01000528.1 GCA_009928855.1 Erysipelotrichia bacterium
CAATTATCGTGCCGGGCATGATGAAATTGATCTGGTCGCACGGGAAAATTGCGTACTTTGTTTTGTCGAGGTGAAAACACGCCGATACAAGCCCGGTATCAGGCCGGCCGAAGCGGTGGATGCGGAAAAACGGCGCCATATCATGCGCGGAGCACGTCGCTATCTACGCGAAATCGGCTCCCCGGAACTGCCCATACGTTTCGATATTATTGAAGTCATAACCCAGGGCTACCGCATAGGCGAAATCCGACAGATGAAAAATGCCTTCCGGAGATAAGATTTTTTAACAACGAAAAGACACGAACAGACACGAAAAAAAATCATGGCAATGCGGTTGACTGCTTGTTGCATGCGTAGTACTTGCCATGATTTTTTTTCACAGCCATCCCACAGAGTAACAGTTCCTAAGTGCCTTGACATCAAAAAAAGCGAATTCATGTTATCTTATCGGCAGCTTTCAACAGACCAAAGGAGACAACATGAATCCGCTAAAAAGTACCATAACCGTTATCAAGCAGTTTTTCCAGTTCATTCCAAGAAATTTGATTCCAACGTTGGCAAAAAAACATGATGTTGACAAAAAGGCCCGCACTTTCAGCCCTACCAGCCATGTAGTTTCGCTCATGTATTCTCAATTAGCCCATTCGATCAGTTTGAATGACATCTGCGATGCTCTTCGAAATCACAATGGCGTTTTGACTACCCTGCGTGAAAGTACCCCTCCAAGCCGCAACGGTCTTTCCCATGCCAATAAAGTTCGTAATGCCGACATGGCGGAGGAACTCTTTTGGGAAGTCAAGGCACAGCTTGAGAAGGTGCATCCACAATTTGGATACCGCAGCCGTCCAGGAGGGAAAGGCTACGTTGGCATACCAAGACGTTTTAAGAGAACCATAAATGCTGTTGATTCCACAACCATTCAGCTGGTTGCCAATTGCATGGATTGGGCGAAACACCGTCGCCAAAAAGCTGCTGCAAAAATGCATCTGCGACTTGATCTTGGAACTTTCCTGCCACGTTTTGCCATTGTTAAGTCAGCAAAGAACAATGATGCGCATGAAGCTGCTGCTGTCTGCGCAGACCTTACGGCCGGCGAGATTACCGTGTTTGACAAAGCCTATGTGGATTTTGTCCATTTGTATGATCTGACCATACGCGGAGTGTTCTGGGTCAGCCGGGGCAAGGATAACATGCAGTATGAAGTTGTTCGCAACCTCTCAGAGCCAAAAGGCGACATCATCCGTGATGTGGAAATCAAGCTGAAGAGTGCAAAGACGAATGAAAACTATGGCGGGCTGACCCTGAGGTTGGTGGAAGCCTGGGTAGAAATCAAGGGTGAAAAGAAAAAAATGATCTTCATCACCAATAACTTTACTTGGGCTGCATCGTCAGTCTGCGAATTGTACAAGGCCAGATGGGGCATTGAAGTTTTTTTCAAGGAAATCAAGCAAACCTTGCAATTGGCTGATTTCATGGGCTATTCCGAAAATGCCATTCGCTGGCAAGTCTGGTCAGCCATGCTGGTCTATTTGTTACTTCGTTACATTTCCTATTTGAGCGGGTGGAGAGGGACATTTAATCGACTCTTCACTGCCATAAGAGCCGTGTTATGGAGTACGCTCGACATGATGGACGTTCTTAAATGTTGCCAGGGAGAGGGCGCCAGAATGCGGGCGGCACCAGAGCAAAGCTATCTGCCTGGGTTCGATGCTCTTTTTTTTACGTAGCCCTATGGGACAGCATATGGCCTAAGCAGTAGTGGGGGAATGGCAATGAAGAATCAGAACAAGTAGAAAAGCTGTGGGACAGCAGCCGGAACATCCTGAAACGAAAAAAGGGTGCCGAATTCCGGTTGAGTAGAAAAAATCAAAAAATCAAAAATGGGTTTTTGAAAAAAACGGTTTAGTTATGGAGAAAATCGGGCTGAATATGCCGTTTTTTGAAGCCTATGGGATGGCTGTGGATTTTGTCCATTTGTATGATCTGACCATACGCGGAGTGTTCTGGGTCAGCCGGGGCAAGGATAACATGCAGTATGAAGT
>SABV01000529.1 GCA_009928855.1 Erysipelotrichia bacterium
AATTCGAAAAGCTGAAAGGAAAGTCTGAAAACATTGTCAGCGCTCAACTGCGCATAATAACCGGGGTTCCTTTCTATAATTTATCGAAGCTGACTTTCAAAAAGCTCCTCGATGACCCCAATCAGATAGCGCCGAATCTAAACAGCTATATCAACGCCTTTTCTGCCAATGTGCGGCAGATATTCGAAAAGCTCGACTTTGGTGTTCAAGTCAACAGAATGAATGAAAAGAACCTGCTTTTCAACGTTGTCAAAAAGTTTGCGTCCGACGAAATCGACCTTTCTCCGGCAAAAATCGATAACCTGCAGATGGGGTATGTGTTTGAAGAACTGATACGAATCGGCGCAGAACAATCGAACGAAGAAGCCGGGGAACACTTCACGCCCCGCGAAGTTATCAAGTTGATGGTCAATCTGCTTCTTTCGCCAGAAAGTGATTTGGGAAAAAGCCATGTGGTAAAAACCATCTATGACCCGGCGTGCGGCACCGGTGGGATGCTTTCAGTCGCCGAAAACTATATGAAAACATTGAACAGTGAAGCAAAGCCCCACCTTTACGGCCAGGACTGGAACGATGAGGCTTATGGCATCTGCCGGGCAGATATGCTCATCAAAGGCGAGGATTCTGATAATATCAAACCCGACTGCACTTTTGAAAAAGACGGGTTTTTAAAGCAAAGATTTGATTACATGCTGGCGAACCCGCCGTTTGGCGTTGAGTGGAAGCAGCAACAGAAATCTATCAATAATGAAGCGTCTTCTCTCGGCTACGATGGCCGTTTTGGTGCAGGCCTGCCGCGCATCAATGATGGTTCGCTTTTGTTTCTGCAACATATGATTTCTAAAATGCAGCAGCCCAAAGATGGTGGCAGCCGCATCGGCATCGTTTTTAACGGGTCGCCACTTTTTACCGGTGATGCAGGTAGCGGTGAGTCAAATATTCGCCAGTGGATTATCGAAAATGACTGGCTGGAAGCGATTGTTGCCATGCCTGATCAGCTTTTTTACAACACTGGCATTTCGACATATATCTGGATTGTCACCAACCGCAAGGAAAAACGGCGCGCCGGTAAGATTCAGCTGATCGATGCCCGTGAATTTTATGTCAAAATGCGCAAAAGTCTTGGAAATAAGCGAAACCAGATTGGTGATGGCGAAGACAACCGCCCTGATCATATCGCCGAGATCAGCAAAATCTATGGCAATTTCAAACATGATGAAACTCGTGTCATGGAGATAAATGGCAAAAAAAAGCCGGTGATTGTTGCTAAAATCTTTGACAATGCCGACTTTGGCTATAACAAGATCACTGTTGAACGCCCCCTTCGCCTGAATTTTAAGGCAAATGTCGAGCGCATTGCCAGGCTGAACGACATTCGCGGATTTCAGAAAATTGCCGAAAGCGACAAAAAAAACGAAACCATCCGTCAGCAGGAAATAGAAGCCGGGCTTAAACGCCAGCAGGCCATCAAGAACTTGCTGACCGATCTTGGCAAGGCGACTGCCAGTAAGGTGTTCAAAGACCGTATTGCTTTCCTTAAAGAACTAAAACCCATAGATAAAAAATCGGGAGTGTGTCTGTCTGCTCCTGAGTTGAAGATAGTTTTAGATGCCCTGAGTGAGAAAGACGAAACGGCCGAAATCTGTCGTGACGCCAAAGGCAACCCGGAGCCAGATGCTGACCTGCGTGACACCGAAAATGTGCCGCTCAAGGAAAAAATTGCTGAATACTTCAAGCGTGAAGTTTTGCCGCATGTGCCAGATGCCTGGGTTGATGAAAGTAAAACCAAAGTTGGTTATGAGATTCCGTTGAACCGGCATTTTTATCGTTATGAAGCGCCCCGCCAGCTTGAAGCTATTGCGGACGATATCAAGGCACTCGAATATGATATTGTTAAAAAACTTGCAGAGATTACCGGGAGCGCCGAGGTTTTGAAATAATGGAAATAAATCCGAACGCAGGGCAGATCCAGGCGATTGAGACAGATTTTGTCACGGTTCTGGAAATAATTCAAAAAGGTAAACATCAGGCTGTTCAGGCCG
>SABV01000530.1 GCA_009928855.1 Erysipelotrichia bacterium
GCCCCGGTTTTACATTTGCTCTTGCTTTTCCGTCCACTTTTGCCCCCCTTTATCTGCAATCATCAGCCTTATCATTCAGCAGCACCAAATATAACACTTTACCACTCCAATCACCGCAGCATCAGCGCGAACACACCCCAGCCCATGTATTCGCGTGTGTAAGCGGTGTAGCGCTCTGGTTCTGACGTCAGTTTGGCTCTAACATCTTTTGCGAACTCGTCGTCGGCATTCGCCTCAAGCCATCGGCGCATAGTGAGCCATTTGGTTGCCTCATATCTGTCCCAGCTGTCTTGGTCTGCCAAAACCATTTCTACGACGTCGTAGCCGAGGTGGCCGAAAGACGCGAGAAGTTCTGGAAGCATGAGAAAGTCTGAGATGGAGCCGGCAAGACATTTTTGGGCAACATCTTCCGTTTGCGGTAACTGGCGCCAGTAGGGCTCGCCGATGAGGATAATTCCTCCGCTGTGAAGACTCTGCTCCAGAAGCTTAATAGTGCCGATGACACCACCGCCGATCCAGGTTGCGCCAATACAGGCTGCCACACCGACCTTCTCGTCAGAGACGTAGCCAGCGGCATCACCATGGATAAACTTGACTTGATCGGCCACACCGAGTTCTTCAGCTCGAAGTTTCGCTTTCTCGGTGAACAACTGACTCATGTCGATACCGGTGCCCATGACGCCGTAATCCCGAGCCCATGTGCACAGCATCTCCCCTGAGCCGCTGGCGAGGTCGAGCATCCGGGCTCCAGATTTTAGGCGCAGCGCCGCGCCAAGAGTAGCGAGCTTCTCGGGTGTGAGCGGGTTATGGATGCGGTGAGCACTTTCGGAGATGTTGAATATCCGTGGAATGTCCATTGTGAAAAATCTCCTTGCGGGTGTTTTTGGCATTAATGCCAGGCTTTTGCCAATTTTTCCGATTCAATTTTAACTACAAATAAGGATACATTATATTTAAATGGGTTCCAAATTGCTCTGCTAAGTTGCTTCTTCCTGCATAACGCAAGTTGTGAGCGGAAAGGGGGCTTTATTTTCAGCGTTCATGCGATTGTTCGACCTCTTCAATATAATTCGATTTTTATGAATTTTGAGTATTGTTTAAAATCATTATCGCAGGTGAAAATTGGAATTTTATTCCTGGCTGCCACGGCACAAATCAAAAAATCAATGTGCCCTCCCTGAATTCCATTTTTTCTGCAGTCATTTGAAAACTCTGCGGCAAGAAGGTAATCATCGTCTATTATTTGCAAATTGGCAAAGGCATCAAGTTTGCTCTTAAGTTCTTTGAACTTTTTGCGATCTGAGTATCCAGACAAGATTTCTTGACGAATCGGCCCAATAATCAAAGCATCATTGTTTAGAATGAGTTCAACTAACTTCTTTTCAATGTCCTTATTGGCTATTCTTTCTCTTCGCAGGACAGACAACCAAATACGGTTACCCGGTAATTTTTAAATAACAGTGACTTCTGATAAAAAACTTTTCTCAATAATTTTTAGATATGGCAAAAAAATCTGCAGTGATAAGAACATCATTATACACTCTAAATTCTTGATTAAATTAAGTTTTTGGGCAATTTTATATTCTGTATAAGAGAACTGTTGATGACATTAAATGAAAGACCGATCAGAAAGCTTGAGGGAAGCAGCTGATGACTATTTGCAGAGCTCGACAAACCTGCTCTTTCTTCAGTGTCTGTAAGGCCGTATGAACTCGCAGCCTGGAAAACAGCCAATGTGAACATCTATATAGCACGTCGAATTTAAGAAGAGGCAATGGGTGAAAAGATCGGAGAACCGGTTAAGGCTTTTTTAGAGGCTGTTTTTAAATCACATGTTTCAACGCGAGCGGGGACGCAGCCAGACGATGCTCAGTTTCAGCCGACCGTTCATTTCGTCAGACACCCTGGTTGTCATATGAACTGGCATGTCTGTGCCAAATACCTTGTTAACCTGCTCAACACACTCGAGCAGACAGCCGGTTGCGAATTCTGGGCCGGCGCTGAAATTGATTACCATGCCTTTCATCGGTTC
>SABV01000002.1 GCA_009928855.1 Erysipelotrichia bacterium
ATTGTCAGACTGGGCCTTAAAACAGGAGACCGACTGGACATACCTGTTACTCTTCTTTACTCAGATTAAAAACATGCTCCCAGGATCTATAAACAACCTCCTGCGCATCGCCGGAATCATAATTTCCTCGATACTGGCCGCTCAACCGTGGTTTATTGCCACGGGCTCAGAAGATCCATTTTTGTTAAGTGGCTGGGCAATATTAGCGGGCGGTTCACTTTCAGCCTGCATTCTCTCGGTAATTTTCTTGTTTTTCAGACCCCGCCAAGGGCAGATACCCTTTGCCGGGGCTTTTTTGCTTTTATTTTTTGCAATTACGGTTTCGACGCTGGCCTCTAATTTTTTGACTAGTCTGAGAACATCGATCATGCTGGTGACACTGATGATATCGGTCATCTTCTTAAGACTTTCGAGGCAACAGTCAGACAACCTTATTGTTGCTTCAATGATTTCTCTCAGCGGCTTTATGATGGCGATTTACGGCATAGCACAGTTTTTTGGGCATGATATTCTGATTTGGAATTCGGATTATTCGATGGTCGGAACCTTTTCTAACCCAGCTTACTACGCAATTTTTCTCGCAGTTACAACGGTTATCACACTGGGACTGACTCGTGAAAGTGCCCTAAAAAAGGGATCAGGCGGCAACATGATATGGCTTATGCTGCTGACTCAGATTCTGGCGCTTTTTCTCTGTAATCGCACGGGAGTTACGCTGTGTTTTATAGTTGCCCTTACATTATATTTTAGCAAACACTGGGAGATCAGACCAGGTCGGTTTTTAAGAAAATCGCCTTTTATCGCCGGTCTTATACTCGCGCTGGTTTTGACTATTTTTCACGGCATCGTCTATTATTCGACAACCCATTATCCATGGGAAACCCTGCAAAATTCACCATACGGATACTTCCCCATTGTTTCCCGGCTCATATTGTGGCAAATGGGCTATGCAATTTTTGCAGAACACCCCCTGTATGGCCTCGGAGCCGGCGCAATACCTTATCTTATGCCGTCACAACGGCCACCGCTTGGTTCTGCCCTGGGAATAAAAACATTCAACGACGACCCTCACTCGGCAGCGATAACTATTCTTGCAGAAACTGGATTTATGGGTTTAATCGCGATATGCAGCATTATTGCAGTCGCTTACGGTTGCTTTGCCCGGCAAAGGTTTAAAAACCAGAAAGAATGCGACAATATCGAAGTAACTGAGCAGTTTTCGGCATCGGCGACGACAGATTCAGATCAGCCCGAATCCAGCCCGAATAACCCGATACAATGGAATGCTACGGGCGTAACGGCACTTATCATAGCGCTGGCCCACCAGGCCGGCTTTATAAACAATTCTGAATTTCTTTACTTGATGCCACTGCTGATAGCGGTGTTTGGTATTCACAATTTTTTTAACAACCTGCAAAGCAGCCACCCGTCACACTGTTCTCCTGATCTGCCCAAAAGCACTATGATTGCCCTGCTGACCTTTATCGTCTACAGTCTTTTCAACAGCATCTTTGCGACCCTGCCCCTGCTGGGTTTCATGGCACTCATATTCAGCCTGCACTTTTCTGCCTGCCAACGCGACATTGTCTGGAAGCGGAAATTCAGTTATATTTCTATAATTTTCATAAGTTTTCCCGCTTTTTACGTCTTTGCAGGATATAATCTGCAGATCGCCTACCACCAGGAACAGATAAATCTAGCTTCAGGCGAGAAGCTGATGAAATCAGGCTGTTTTGCAGAGAGTCAACTTGCTTTTGAGCAGGCTATCCAGGCAAATTTTCAATCTCTAAAAGCTCATTACGGGCTGGCGATAAGTCTTAAGAAACAAAATCGTCTGGACGAGTCCCAGGAAGTCTTAAAAAGACTTGATTCGATGGTTCCAAATGCCTTCAGTGCTAATTATGAGCTCGCGCAACTTCTGCTCGAGCGCAAACAAATTCTTGAGGCGCATCGTTATGCCCTTAGAAATCTTCAATGGGACCAAGCTCCCAGAGCATACGAACTGTTGGGCAAAATCCTTCTACTAGAGGGTAAACAGAGAGAAGCTGAGAACATTTTTTCTGAAGGCCTTTTGCTGATACCGGCCAACCAAAATGAAAAAAATGCGGCCGACATGATCAGACTTAGCCTAGCGGCCATAGCTGCCAACCGCGGAGATTTTTTTAATTGCGAAAAAATGCTGCAGGCCCTTTCTTCGCAAGCGAGAGAAAATGCCGATGCCATGTATCTTAACGGGCTCATTCTCTCACGACAAAAAGAGCACACAAAAGCCCTGGAAGCCTTTGAAAAGGCTCTGGAGCAATATCCTCAAAACCCCAGATTCATGAATGCGGTTGGATATATTCTTACCGAAAAAGGCGAAGACCTTGAAAGGGCACAAAATCTTCTTGAATCGGCATATCAGAGCCTGAAACAACCTGACCCGCCGAATCTGTCAGACTTACTCATGGTTGCCCACAGTCTTGGCAAGCTCTATTGGAAACAGGGCAAGTTTGAAGAAGCCGGCAAACTCATGGAAATCGCCTACGAACAATGCCCTGACGAATGGGCCACTCTCAGGCAGGACAGGCTTGCCGACCTGCAGGAATTTTATCGAACGACAGGAAAATCGCAGGAACCAGAGCGATGATAAGCGGCACGACCTCAGGGATAATCCTGTCCATAATTGTTCTGACGATCGTAATTGCAATTTCTCAGATATTCGGAACGCAAAACGGCAATTTTAAGAAACAGGCGGACCGGCAATCTGGCGATTTTCTTGCTGACTTCAATTTTTTTACAAAATCAGAGTTTCCGATGGTGATTCTGACTCGGAACCTTATCATCAGGGCTGTAAATGAAAGCTTTCTGCAGTTGTTTCCAAAGGCGAAACCTTGTGAAAGTTTTCAACCATTCATGGATATTGAGCCGTTGTCTTTAAGCAATCTTCTCAGAGAGCGACTTAATGAGATTAAATCGCAGGGCACATTTCCAGAACAGCCTGTTTTTATTGGCATAAACCTGGACATACTCGTCTCCCCAGAATTTGGCAAGATTGCCTCTTGCCAGAAGTCTTCAGCATATTATGTTCTGATACGGACATTCGGCGATCTTCCTGCAACAGAACCGCTGCTTGCTTTGAGTCTTATCGATGTATCATTCACCTATCCGATAACTCGTGAGCTTATACATAAAATAACCGAAAAAGAAAGTGACCTGAAAAAAATAGAAGAAATTGATCGCCTTAAGTCTGAATTTCTTGGCACACTCAGTCATGAGCTAAAAACGCCTCTTGTCTCTATCAGGGGCTACCTGGATCTTATGCAAAGCGGCAAACTTGGGCCTCTGAGTGAAAAGCAGGAAAAGGCGCTGCGTGTGTCGTTAAAAAACACCTCACACCTCAATTCGTTAATCTCTTCAATGCTGAATTTTGCCCGCATGGAAGCCGGGAAACTTAAATTCGATTTAGCAAATCAGAAGTTGCAACCACACATAAACGATATCATCGACTCTCTGCGTCCCATGGCAGATAACCGCAACATCAGTATAGTAAGCGAACTGGAAGAGGGTCTGCCCGCCGTTTTAATCGATGCGGCGCTGATCCACCAGGTATTTTCGAACCTGCTTGAAAATGCCCTCAAGTTTTCGCCATCAGGCTCGCAAATTATTATAGCAGCCAGGGTTGAGGGCAACGCAGTCAAGGTTTCAGTAAAAGACCAGGGCTGTGGCATTCCGGCAGACAAGATCGGCCTGATCAAAACTCCATTTTATCAGGTAGACAAGTCAGACACTCGACCAACCAGTGGGCTTGGTTTAGGTCTGGCCATTTCGGAAAAGATTCTTACAGGCCATGGTACGACGCTTCTGATAGAGTCAGAGGAATATCACGGCACTGTTTGTAGCTTTATGCTAAAAATTGCTACAACAAAAATTTGATTTGCCAACTATTCTTTGGCAATATTCAGCTCTTTCAGCTTCAAATAAAGATTTTTTCGATGCATTCCGGCAATTCTGGCGGCCTCAGACATGTTGCCGGATGTTTTTTCGAGCAAACCCTCGAAGTATTTTCTTTCAAATGTTTTTAGAAGAACGTCTTTGGCCTCTTTGTATTGCATAGCCATGAGACCCTCTTCAATAAACTTTTCGTTCGCAAGCTTCGCGCGCATTTGAAAGCGGCTTGAATCGGCCTGAAAGACATCTTCATCCTCAAGAATAATGACTTTCTCAATAAGATTCTGCAATTCGCGCACATTACCGGGCCAGTTATACTGCATAAGGCGTCCCATAAAGTGATCAGAAAACGAATTGAATTTGCGATTCAACTTTTCGCAATACTTTCTCGAGAAGAACTCGACAATGGCCGGAATATCGCCCAGACGCTCGCGTAACGGAGGAAGATGAATATTTATAACGTTCAGACGGTAAAAAAGATCTTCTCTGAAATTTCCCACGTCAATTCCCTTGATCAGATCACGGTTTGTTGCCGTTATGACACGCGTATCAACGCTGATAGTCTGATTGCCACCAATACGTTCAAACTCCCGTTCCTGAAGAATTCGCAATATCTTGGTCTGTGTCGCCATGCTCATTTCACCGATTTCATCCAGAAAAATGGTTCCAGAATCAGCGATCTCGAACTTTCCAAGACGCCTGTTGATGGCACCCGTAAAAGCACCGCGTTCATAGCCGAAAAGTTCGCTTTCGATAAGGTTTTCAGGCAATGCAGCGCAGTTAACCCTTATAAAAGGCTTGTTTTTGCGCGGGCTTAAACTGTGCAGGGCATTGGCAACAAGTTCCTTGCCTGTCCCTGATTCGCCGGTAATCAGCACTGTAACGTCGTTTGGGCCAACTCTTTCGATAAGATCATAAACTTTTTGCATGCACTCACTTGAGCCAATGATTGTAGCAAGACCTTCGCGCTGGTGCAGTTGCTCTCTGAGCAGCTGATTTTCGACTCTCAGTCTGGATTTTTCAATTGCACGGCGGACGGTTAATCTTAACTCATCATTAGAAAAGGGTTTTGGCAGATAATCATAAGCCCCTTTTTTCATGGCATCAACAGCGAGAGCCTCAGAGCCATAAGCCGTAATCATTATCACCAAAAGATCAGGAAACTTGCCGATCAGTTTTTCAAGCAGTACCAGGCCTGAATCGCCGGGCATGGTCATGTCTGTTATCACCAGGTCAAAACAGGCATCCAGAGAAAGGGCATAGGCCTCTTCTGCACATAAAGCACGAGTTACCGCGTATCCTTCCGGCTTAAGAATAGCCTCCAGGGTGTATAACACCGATTCTTCATCGTCAACGATCAAAACAGACGGGACTCTGCCATTTTTATCAGCTATTCTGGGCATGTTTTTCTCCGATTGGCAGCAGAATTTTAAATTCTGTGTGCCCTTCTCTAGATTCAACCTCTATCTTACCATTGTGCAAATCTATTACCTTACGGGTAATTGCAAGCCCCAGACCGGTTCCAGATACCCTGGTCGTAAAAAACGGCTCAAAAATTCTCGCCCTCATTTGTTCAGGGATTACCGGCCCATCGTTATAAACAACAATAATCACGCCCTCCGGGCTTTTTCGTATCTCAATGCCGGTGCAGCCACCACGCCCAATGGTCTGAAAAGAGTTGAGCAGAATATTCAACACTGCCTGCTTTATTTTTTCGGCATCAACAAATATTTTGCATGGCTCGTCAGGGAAATGGCGTTCAAGTTTTATTTCGTTTTTCGCAGCTTCGTGTCGCACTAACAGAAGCAACTCATTGATAACTTCAACAAGATCTCTTTCTTTCAAATTTGCCACTTCAGGGCGTGCCAGGCCAAGAAGTTCGGTAACGACACGGTTAAGTCTCTGTACTTCGCCAAGAATTACGCCAACATGTTCTTTCAGATCGCCCTGCACCTCTTCGCCTATTATTTCAACAAGACTGCTGATTGCGACAAGAGGATTTCTTATTTCGTGGGCTACTGACGCCGCCAGACGCCCCAATACCGCCCATTTTTCTGATTCAAGCATCTGCTGCTCGATCTTTTTCTGTTCTGTTACGTCTAAAAGCACGATAATACAGCCATTTATTTCACTTTCAGAAAATAACGGCATAATATTCAGGGCGATTTTAGTAAGGTTTTCACCGCAAAAACAGTCTAAAATCCTATGAACTCTGTATTCCGCAGATTTTTCGGAAGCAACTGTTGAATTAAAAACCGTAACTTCATTAAAAAAAACAGAAGCAAAAACGCGATCACTTATTCGGCTGCAAAGATCGTTAAATGAAGAAGTATACAGATCAAATCCGGAAACTCCGACGATATTGAAAAAATTTTCGTTTGCAACAATGAATTTTGATCTGCGGTCAACAGTCGCCAGACCAGAATTAATGCTGCTCATAATGTTTTTCAAATGCTGGTTCCAGTCGGCCAGCTCCTCATACAGTTTTGCATTTCTGATTTGTGAAGCAATTACCGGGGCTATTGTTTCCAGAAAACGGCGGATTCCTTCAGAATAGCCAGCAACATCGTTTTTGGCCAGAAACAACACACCGTTGGTCTTATTTCCGGCAAGCAGCGGAAGAAATATCGCACTTAAAGAGTGGCTGCTGAATTCTACAACCATGCCATCAATAAAACATTTATTGACGGCATTTTCGAATTCATGCAGTTCTATTCCGGCGGGAAGGGCCAAATCAGTTGCCATCATCAATTTAAGAGTATGCTTATCCTGAAAAATTATCTGCCCATAGGAGCTGAACGAAAGTGTCTGTGCCTTTTCCAGAAATTTTTCCAGAATCACCTTGAATTCCACATTCAAACTCATTTTTCTCATCAACTCATAAATTTCCCATAGTTCCTGTAGTTTTTCATCAATCAAGCGGTTTCGCTGCAGGTTTTCTTTAAAGGTTTCCTGAACCGTCAGTGCCATTCGATTGAATGAACAGGCAAGGTCTTTGAGTTCTCCGACTTCTCGAGGGTCAACACGCACAGAATAATCACCGTTACCAAAATCTTCGACAGCACTCATAAGGTTATACAAAGATGCAAGCAGAGATCTTGACGCCATCATGGCAACCGAGACCCCAACGATAAAACTGATCAACAGCATCGATAAAAAGTCGCTTACAGAAGTCCTGTTTTGTAAGTGACTAAACGACGGAATACCAACGCCGATCGCTCCACAACGCTGCCCATCGACAATAATCGGCACAAAAACTTCCCTGACAGTGTTGCCAAAACCAGTCCGGACATCAAATCTTTTTAAACCTTCAATGTCGGGGAAACCTTCTGGAGGTATTCTGGCCTCATCACCCCATAGATGCCACCAGTTTGCATCGTATATGGTCAAAAAAAGCTCTGCTGCCATGCCTGCACGGTTTTGCATAATGTGGTCAAGCTGTTCAGTATTGCCATCACGGAAAAAAATTTGAGATGGTTTCTCGAGGGCACCAACTATAGAAATAGCAATTTGCAAAGCTTCCTGGGTGATATAAATATTTTCACGGGAAAACCCGACAATGGCAAAAAAGCCGTTAGTAATCAGTATAAGCGTTACAAAAAGAAAAATCAGTTTTCCCTGGAGGCTGTGTGGCAACATTATTTTGTCCCCTATCTGAAGGGTATCCAGAAAGAGACAACCGTACCCGTTCCGGGGTCTGAAACAATCTGGAACTCGCCACCGGCAAGCCTCACGCGCTCTTCCATGCTTACCAGGCCAAGTTTTTTCATTGAAGCATAATTTTTTCTGGTCGCTGAAACATCAAAACCATGACCATCATCTTTTATTGCTACAGAAAGACGATTTTTTCTCTCGTCGAATTTGAGAAAAATATGAACAGACGAAGGCTCTGCGTGGCGGATCGCATTATTTGACGCTTCCTGAATCACTCTAAAAACGGCCAACTCACGATCTCCGCCAATAATGACTCTTTCGCCTTCGACGTCTACATATACAGGCACCCCGGTGCGCCCCTTAAAACCGTTTATAAACTGTTCAAGAGTAGGAATCAAGCCGAGATCATCAAGAGCCATGGGTCTCAAATCAAAAATATACCGGCGTATATCTTTAAGACTTCTGATAACCGACTCTTTCAGGTTTTTCAATTCTTCAACTATGGTCTGACTTACATCAGGCTGCTCAAGACAATAATCTATGCGCATCGTAAGGCTCGCCAGGGTTTGAGCGGGCCCATCGTGAATTTCACGCGAAATTCTTTTGCGCTCTTCTTCCTGGGCAAGAATAATTCCATCTGCATGATTGCCGGTTGCATCGTCAACTTTCAAGATTGCATTAACCCGTCTGACAATGGACTCAGCCATAAAATCAAGACGATTGCACGTCTGAAAAAGGATTTCGGGATTTTGCTGAAAAGCGTTACCCAAAGAAGATTTTAAATCGTTGAAAGCCGCTCTGGCTTTAAGCGAAATATGAGGTGCCAAAGCAAAAGCAGTGACTACGATATTTTCAAGATCGTCCATTTTTGCAGCCAGGTTTTTGTGGTGCTCAACAGGTTTTTGGGCCTGGTCAACAAGCTGATGAAACTGTGACAGTGATTTCTGAAACTCTTCCAATTCAAGTGAAAGGGCATCGAGAGACGATTTTGACATGAATGGTGCCTTTCAATTTTCTGTGTTTTTAATTTTTTGTATTTCAAGCTCAGCACGTCTTTTTACAGCGTACGAATCACCGGCTCGAAGAATTTTTTCGAGTTCAGCCAGAGCACGTTTTGAGTTACCGTTTGCATTGAGGCATCTGGCGTAGCGTATTCTCAGATCAATTCTGTTCGGACTTTTCTGAAGGGCATGATAGAGGTAATATTCGCCCTTCTTGTAATTATTCGTAGTTTCTGCAAGACGACCAAGCTTGCTTAACATTGCAGAATCTTTCTGCCCGAGGCGGTATGCGCGTTCTGCGGCTTCAAATGCATCTTTATGCATCGAAAGCTTTTCGAATATTACCCCGACCATATCATACGTCTGGGCATCACGTCGATGCTTCAGCACCTCAAGATAAATCGGCAGCGCCGATTCCCAGTTTCCTCTGGAAAACTCAGATGCACCTTTTTTGCGTAATTCTTCGATTTTGCGGGCAGCGGTGTCATTTTTTTTATCTTCTGTAGCAATCGAATCACGAAAAGCATCGTTTTGCGCGGCGGAAAGAGTCGCCTCTTTTTTCGAAATCCCATGGTTTGAGGAGATAGAGGGCAATATTGGCACTACCGGCTTTTCTTCGATTTTTTTATCAGGGGCTTTTGATACAAATCTAACCTCTGCCGCAGCCGCGGGCACCGGGGCCACTTTTTCAGGGGCTTTGTCTGGTGCCTTTTCTGGTGCCTTTGCTGGCTCTTTTTCAACAGTTTTTTCGGGCACGATTACAACATCTTTTTTTACCACAGCAGCAGGCATTATCACAGGTTTCTGCTCTTCGTGCACCTCTACAACTTCTGCAGATGAATCATCTACCTGTGCCGGTTCTACCACATCAGATTCATACAGCAGCTTGCCCGTCTGTGGCAATGGCATATCAACACTCTGGCGCTCTATCAACTTGGCTTCGCTTTTTCCCTGAACGACAAGAACGACATTTTCGTCATCGGCATCAACAGATGGTTTAGACTCGGCAAAGTTTGGTTTAACGCCGGCAAGAGCGCTGGCAGCTTCAGCGTCATCAGGCACGAGACTAAGAATACGCTGAAAATATCTTACAGAATCTTTTTTGCGGCCAGCGGCAAGCAATGCTTTTGCCAGAAGGCGGTTAAACTCCACATTCAAGGGTTCGAGATTAACAGAACGTTCAAGGTAGGTGATTGCGTCATTGTAAAGATTGAGATCGATATAAATTGAACCCAGCAAAAAATTACCCCTGACGTTGTCAGGCTCGCCGCGCAAACCACGAACAATTGCCTGCGAAGCCTCTGCCAGTTCTGAACGGTCATAAAGGAGTTTGCCCAGATTAAACCAGGCCGCTGAATCTTCTGAGTAAGCTTTTAAATAACGTCTAAGGTTTGTTTCATACGCAACAAGCAGATCAGCGCGATAGAATGAATTTAAAATAATACGCCAGGTATCTTTATCTGGTTCATGATGCGCCAGCTCTACCTCAAACAGGCGTGACGCACCCGCGTAATCGCCACCTTTAACAAGCTCTTTCCCTTTCACGAAGGGCAATTCAGGGGTAGAAGTAGCCACAGTCGCTTCAGACGAAGCAGAGGCAACCTTTGATGCTTCCCCGGGCAAGGCTGCGGCAGACAAAGTCGTCTCCCGGAGATGGATATCGCCGGAAAATGCAAACAGAGCTTCGTCACGCCTGTTGTCGGGTTCGCCGGCACTAAAGCTGTTGCTATTATTCAGCCACACGCCCACAAGAATAAATATAATCACCAGACCGCCATAAAGTCGCCACGACCGGCCATGCATATTCATCACACCAAAATCGGCGGCATAAACGACCTGATCGGCATCGGGCACAGGCCTTTCATCTTTTGCAGACGCTTCAATCTCTACAACATCGGCGTCTTCCTGCACTTTTTCTGCTTCGCTGGCCAACAGGCTTTCATTATGAGTAAGCAGGCCAGATGTTTTTGCCGGAGCAGCAATAAGATTTTCTGACTGATTTTTAAGAATCGGCAGTAACACACGCTCAACTTCAAACCAGTCTCTGAAGCTGCTGAACAAAGAGAGATAATAAGCATCCTTGATGTTGTAAATCCAGAGCAGAATGAAAACAACAGAGATAACATAGGTAAAAATAACCATCATGTGAGCGCCAAACAACGGGTAAACCGCCTTATAAAGGAATCCACCGTTGTAAATACTGAACGCAGCAAAAATGCCGCTGAAATAAACGCCCATAAGCATTATACCGCGGTCTATGTGCCCAGCATAAATCTGCCCCATTCCCATGACAAAAAAAGACATGAGAGCGGCAATCCCCGGGTTGCGAGCCGACCCCTGCAAACGTTCTCTTCTAAGATCATCTACCCAACTATCATTTTTATTATTCAAAGTCCCTCACTCCAAAACATCTATTAAACAACCACTTTTTACCAGACAAAGCTTAACGTGTCTCTGCAAACAGTGTTCCACCAGATCCGTCTTTTCGTAATTTGCGATTATCATTCCCCTGATGTCTGCCGACTGCAGCTGGCCACCTGTCAGTTCACTGCCAAAAGATTCGGTATTGGCACGAAGATGATCCATGAGATCGAGCGCTTCACTGATCTGAATCTGATCAGGGCTATAGAGAATCTGCACAACCATAAGAACCCCTTTGCGATCCTGGCAAAGCAGATCAATGCGGCGCTTGCGGCCTTCCATCAGGCTGACTGTGTAATTTCGATGTAAGACTCTCAAGCCTTTTTCAAAAAGGTTTATATGGGTAGCTGTCCATAACTCGAATTCTTTTTTCGAGTTAAAAAAACTGTTAGAAGTGAACTGTTCGAAAAGAGACTCAATCATATTGACCTGCTCTTTAAGGCGGCGATTCTCTTCCTGCAGGTTTACGATGCGTTCCCAGAGCTTTTTATTCTCCTCAAGAAGAACAATAAGCCCTTTGACTTCGCCCTCGTTGAATTCCCCCAGGGGTCTGGAAAGTAATCTGGCGATAAGGGAGCGTAACGGCGTTGTGCCATCGAACTGTGATTTTTCGACCTGATCTTCTCTTTTGATGATCAGCGTCGGAAGCTGCGAATCAAGTTTCCAGTTGATAAGCAGGTCATCGCCCGGCGAAAAGACGCGCAACAAATCACCAACCACAAGCTTTCGTTTGTCAAAGTCGGGATCGCGCCCTTTCATTTTTTTGCCGGCAATCTCTATTTCAAAACCATCCTTAAAAGAAAACAATCGACTGTAAAGCTCGTCTTCGCGAGCGAACCACTTAAGGTAGCGTCCGCTGTGTTCCTGATGAGAAAGTCGCTTGCGAATAACCATTTTTTCCTGTGGGGCAAAAATATGGCAGTTTACCGCAGCAGACTTTTCGCGAGTGCTTGCAAGAACGATCTCTGAATCTGCTGGTGCAAGAGTTATTACTTCTCCGATAAAGAGAGATCTTTTGTCCCACTCAACCGAAAGGCTGGTAACCTCCTGATCACCAAAGATCAGGTCAAAAACAAGAGTTTGTGGAATAACAGATTTAAGTTCGGCGTCTTGAGAGGCGTCCCAGGTAAGAGTTCCGGTTTCTATTTCGCGTGAAGTAAGTTTTTTTCTGAATTCAGGCATCTCAGAAGCTCCAGTCGATGATACTTTTTCTTATACTTTCAGCTGTTTCTTTGATTTTGTCAACAACCACCAACGCACATTCTTCAAGTTTCTGCGCAAGAACAACATTCAACGGAACCATAACCGCACCTTCAGGGGCAACAAAATCAAAAAAAGAATCACTGATTTTCTCATTAAGTTGATATTCAAGAACGACAAGTCGGCCTCGTTCTAAGCCTGTGGGCGAGAACTCGACCACCCTTACCGGCAGGTAGGTTTTGCTTGAAAACACCATATGATAATAGCCAACGTCAAAAACACTTTTAAATACAGACTTCAACTTTGGGGTAAAACGCAAAGTATAAAGGATTTCGCTATCAGATTGTTTCTGGCTGGTTACCGGTTCAATCGTAAAGAGTGAAAATAATGTTTTACGTGTCAGGTTGGTGAACATTTTTTTCGGACTGAACCATGAAAAGCAGGAAGAAAAAAAGTTCTGGTTTTCGGCAAAATGATAAAAAACCTCATTGATAGCCAATACGTGAATCCAGAGGTTTTGCCCATTAAAGCGAACTTCTATAGAGCCGTCTGCAAATGAAATAGCGAATTTATCAGGGCTTTTAACAGACAAAGTCACCGATTTACCGGCAACGGCATCCTGCAGTTCAACTTTTGCCGACATGGCATCGATTCTTTCGGTTCTTTTTTCCATGACGTCAAAAAGAACTTCTGGAGAAAATGAAGCAAGCCGACACTGTTCGGCTATGAGGGGCTGAGTATGCCGGCTGCAAATTATAATCAGGGCAAGCACCAGCCACAACCAGAGAGCTCTGTCGCGACGCATCATTTTTCTCCGGCCAATAGCTTTGAAGATATCGAAGAGAGGCGTTCTGAGAGCTTCGGCATAAGCACTGGCGATTTATCAATAAAGCTTTTGTTATTGTTATAAACAGCTATTAAAAAACAAAAAGCTTCTGATGCAGTGAGGGAGTCAGATGTTGCAATAAGCTCATTGATAGAATCGGCATCAAGATCGCTCTTGCTGCATTGCCATGCAGACAACGAGAGAAAGTCAGAGAGGTTCCCTGCTGCTGACCAGCCCGCCGGCATAGAGAATTGATCGGGGTTTAGAGACGATACCAGACGGCAAAGCTGAAGAGTAAGAATCGCCGAACCCGCCGCCGGAACAGTCTGGCCAAAAATTTTTGCATAAAGCGACAGAGTGCCGCATTCAACGCCATCAAACAAGATTTTCCAGTGGGCGCCCTGTTCTCCGGCAGACATTTTATGCCTGGAATCTGCAACAATCGAAAAAGCCGGTTCACTGCGCTCGGGCTGTAAAAGCTTCTGCAGATCAGCCAAAAATCCGGTTACAAGAGCGCTGAACTCGCGCCCTGATTTATCTACGAGCCACACAAGTGATGGCGCCTTCAACGCAGGTTCGGCAGGAAAAACATCTCTTTTTGTCATTTGCTGAAAGGTAAAGCAATGCTTAAGTGGGCGCCCCAGAATCGTCAACAAAATATCCGGGTGGCACCAGCTGTTTTTAAGCTCAGCCGGAAAACAGGGGATTTCAGGAACCTTATAAGTTGCGAACAGGTTGCGCAACAATCTCATCAGTTCAAGAACGTCCAATGGCAATTTCTCCCGAATAGTATCGATTTTCATCAATTCGTCTGGTATTATACAGTATCTTTAATTTGCAAACAAACTCAAAAAACTTGTCTCTACGGAGTTAAACAACGGCCAATGTTAAATGCACAAAATTTTGACTACGAAATAATCGCCAAAAAGGCAACCGCCATGCTGATTTTTACCGCAGACTGGTGCCGACCGTCAAGCTTGCAGAAGCCAGTTGCGCAAAACCTTATGGCCGCATTTTCACCCAAAGTGATTATCGAAATAATCGACGTAGATCAGCAACCTGAGCTTGCAGACCGTTTTTTTGCCAAAACGCTTCCGACCACAATTTTATTCGCTGACGGTGAAATAGTTGAGGCGCTGCCAGGTTATCAATCAGAAGAATTTCTGACATCATATCTGCAACACATCCTGGATCATCTGGAAAAGCCAAAAGAAAAAGCCTGATTTACGACTTTTTCAGAGCAGACTCGACAATTCTGAAGCGCTCAACAGCAACAGCGCGATGGCCAGGGCCTGTATCTACAAACATTCCCTCTATCTTACCGGGGCCCGGCGCACATAGAAACTTATCCGAAAATCCGGTAACGAACCTTCCTGTCACTGTATCTCGATCTACGCCAATTATGCCATCGTTTGCACCGGTCATACCAAGATCCGTAATGACAGCAGTGCCTCCATTCGGCAAAATCCGCTCGTCAGACGTTTGCACATGCGTATGGGTTCCAACGGCAATTGTAGCACGACCATTAACATACCAGAAAAACGCCAGTTTTTCAGAAGTAGCTTCGGCATGAAAATCTACGATAACAACTATTTCGCCAGGCAAAGAGGCAAAAAGACGGTCAAACACCTTAAACGGGCACTCTGCCGCATCCATAAACACACGACCAGCCAGGTTAACAACTGCGATTGGCGCGAGATTTTCTTTTTTAAATACACGACAACCGACACCTGGGGCTGATTCTGCAGCCATATTATGTGGTCTGAGAATATAATCGTGGTCTTTGAGAACTTCAAGCCAGTCCAGTCTCGCAAAAATATGATTTCCTGAGGTTATTACATCAACTCCACACTTTTTGAGACCGCGCGCATGTTTTGCCGACAGGCCATTTCCGGCGGTGACGTTTTCGCCGTTGGCTATTATCCAGTCAGGGTGGTAACGGTTGATAAGAACAGGCAGCTGACGCTCCAGGGTTTCTCTGCCTGTTTTACCATAAATATCGCCAATCATAAGAATTTTCATATATCCACATATTAAAAACTGCCCCGGACACAGGCCCGCGGGCAGTTTTTAATTCTCTTTTCAGTTGTCAGTGCGCAATTTCTACGCTTCTGGTTTCACGTATCAGAACGACTTTTACCTGACCTGGGTATTCCATGTCGCTCTCTATCTTCTTGACGATATCACGGCACACTTTGGGAGCTGAGATATCATCAACCTCTTCGGGGCTTACCATTACACGAATTTCACGGCCGGCCTGAATTGCATAGGCAGAGGCAACGCCCTTAAAGCTCTTGGCAATGGTTTCCAGATCAACAAGACGCTTAATATAAGCTTCCAGTGATTCGCTTCTGGCACCACGTCTCGAAGCAGAAATAGCATCAGCAGCAGAAATAAGAACGGCTTCAGGAGTTTCAAAAGGCACATCTTCGTGATGAGCGGCGATTGCGTTAACAACTTTGGGCGACTCCTGATACTTACGGGCAAAATCAGCGCCCAGTTTGGCGTGATTCCCTTCGTCGCTTTCTATTACTTTACCAATATCGTGCAACAGACCGGCGCGACGCGCCAGTTGGATATCTGCACCTATTTCAGCGGCGAGATTGCTTGCAAGGTTGGCGACTTCAATTGAATGCTGAAGAACATTCTGGCCATAAGAAGTGCGATAATTAAGACGGCCAACTATTTCGACAAGCTCCTGATGAATGCTTTGAATGCCCAGAGCAAGCATGGTCTGCTCACCGGCTTCTTTGATCCGCAGGTGCACTTCTTTTTGAGCCTTTTCGTACATTTCCTCAATCTTTGCCGGGTGAATGCGGCCGTCGAGAGTCAGGGTTTCGAGAGTGACTCTGGCGATTTCGCGTTTGATCGGGTCGAATGAAGAAAGGACAACCGCCTCAGGCGTATCGTCGATAATCACATCGACACCGGTCAAATTCTCAAATGCTCTAATATTACGACCTTCGCGGCCAATGATGCGCCCCTTCATTTCTTCGCTGGGCAATTCTACGACCGTTACAATCGGATCGATAGTATGGTCCGTAGCGCATCGCTGAATTGAGGTAGCAAGTATTTCGCGAGATTTTTTATCGGCAGTGCTCTTGATTTTTTGTTCAGACTCATTGACTTTGAGAGCAATTTCGTATTGCAACTCATCTTCAATTTTCTTCATCAGCTGTTCGCGTGCCTGTTCAGGGGTAAGGCCGGCGACTCTTTCGAGTTCTTTTTTCTGTTGCTCGATAATTTCAAGACTGTTTGCCTTCAGCTTATCGAGGTCCCCTTCTTTTTCACGGAGCAGATCGGCTCTTTTTTCGAGATTTTCAGCTCTCAAATCGACTTTTTCAAGACGACTGGTAAGATGAGTTTCGAGTTTTTCGATTTCCTGGCGACGTTTTTGCAGCTCTCTGTCGGCGTTTCTTTTGTCATTAAGCTCTTTATCGCGAATTTCTTTCGCTTTCTTCTGAGCTTTTTGAACTTCTAGTTCAGCCGAAGCACGGGCTTCATCAAGAATTTCCTTTTCCTGCTGTTTGGCGGCAGCTATAAGGCCCTCGCCATCCTTACGTGTTAAGTAATTAGAGATGAAATACCCGACGAAGCCACCAATAGCCGCTGATATGACATAGGCTAAGACTTGTAGCATGGTTCCTCCGTGGGAATCTTTAGATATTTTTTTTGGCAGCCATGAACTGGCTGTCAAGGACGGTTTCTGCATGAAATTAGAGTTTTTCCTGGTATAATTTTACTTTAAATTCTGTTTTCAGTTCTTCAATGAATTTCACAAAAGCTTCCTTCTGTTTTTCAGGCAGAAGTTTAGCACGAATCTTGTCTTTGGCATCGTCGAGTTTCTGAGTACCGGCTGGCTGACGTTCGTCAACTCTTACGATATGGTAACCAAAATTAGTTTTAACTGGGCCAACTACCTTGCCGACTTCAGCAGTTTTGCAGGCCTGATCAAATTCTGGAACCATCTGACCTTCACCAAACATACCCAGATCGCCACCAGATTTGCCTGATGGGCAAGTTGACTTTGCTTTAGCCAGTTCTTCAAATTTCGCCGGTTCCTTTTCGAGGGTCGCCAGCAGATCTTTGGCTTCTGCTTCTTCTTTTACAAGAATGTGATGGGCTTTCATCTGTGCCGGCTGTGCAAAATCAGCGAGATTTTTCTGATAATGTTCTTCAATTTCTTTATCATCAACAACAATCGAACCAATCTTTTCATCAAGCAATGCTTTAACAACAGTTCTTCTGGCAACATCCTTGATCACTTCAGGATATTTTTGAGAAAGAGCTTCAAAACTCTTTTCTGCATTTGCTGTGGCCAGATGGCGTGAGTAAAACTGTTTAAGGAAGTCGTTAAGACCTTCACCGCCAAGAATCTGCGGGCGGATAAACGGGGGTATCTGCTGAAGTTCCTGGTCAAGTTCGGCAACTTTTACTTCTTTAGCTTCTTTGCCCATAAATTTAAAAAGAACCGCATTCTTTTCTTCTTCTGTCAGAGCTTCTTTGCGAAGACTTTCGGCAGCCACCTGGTTCATTTCAAATGACATTTCTTTTTTAAGGCGCTCAACTTCAGCTTCGTAAGCTTCCTGCTGTTTTTTATTCGTAAGGTCGCGGATAATTTGAGCAGAAACAGCACTGTATTCTTTTATGCTGCCCTCTTTTTTTTCTGTATATTTAACAAGAAGATACATATCGTCGGCCATTTTAACGGGCCCCGACACTTCATCCTGCTTAAGTGAAGAAACGGCAGAGAGAACTTCGGGTTCGATCCGGTCCTGAGCAACAAAACCATTGTCGCCACCATCTGCCTTGAATTTATCGATAGATTCTGATTTGGCTATCTCTACAAAAGACTTGCCTGAATCAAGCTGTTTTTTAACTTCAGCGGCTTTTTCTGCGCTATTGAGAGTGATCTGAAAAATGTGATATTGAGGGGCTTCTGCAAAAGACGATTTATTTTTTTCGTAAAAATCTTTTGCTTCTTCTTCTTTTACTTCTACGGCACTGACAAGTTTCTGCATGCTTTCGGCAGCAAGTCTGGCAACTGCAGTTTCATGAAAATCGGCTTCATACTTTTCGCCTTTGTTCAAACCCTGCTGTTCAGCCTTTTTCTGGAGCACGTTAATTTCGGTAATCTGGCTCAAAAATCCTTTTTTACCTTCAGGGGTAGCAAAATGAGCTGCAGCCTGAGGGTTGGCCATGGCCAGAAAATTGGCAAGTTCTGCGTCGTACAGGGCGCGCGTTACTTTTTCATCGCCGATTTCGGCCAGAACATCATCAGGGCTGCCTTTAGCGACAACGGGTTCCTCTGCAAAACAGCTGGAAACAAACATTCCGGTAACAAAGAGAAAAATAAACAAAGCGCTCAGGCGCTGGTTCTTCAGGTGCATAATGCCTCCGCTCTAATATTTGATGAATGCGGAACGATTATAGCACTGCCTTAATTCATTTTCAATTATTCAAATCTGTCATTTTGAAAAAAAGCCGCCAGCCTGCAACAGCAGACTGGCGGCCTCAAAAAAATCAATTACTGAACTCTTACAAAAACCAGGGTGTCAAGAAACAGAGTGGCGTTACCGCCAGAACCTGCACTGATAGCCCTCAAGTCGACATCAACCCCTTCAACATCGTAATCGATCTGAATCTGACCTAACGCCAGAACAGTTCGACCTTTATTGATAGAGCTGTAAGCAGTTATATCCTTCTCAAGCAATGTTGTAGAGAGCACGCCATTTTCTCTTATAGAAACGCGCCAGTTGCCACTTGTTTGATGAGGGAAATAATAGGCATAGACATTATAGCGGAAGGAGCCACTGTTCTTGGGGTGCGACAATGCAAAGTAACTGGAAGAGAAGATATTGCCTGCGCCATACCTGAACATGTCTCCGTCAGTACCTACAGTTGCCGGAACATACAAACCCGAACCAGCACCGGAATAATAATCTATTTTCGGGTAATCTTTTGAGGTATAAGCCACGTAGAAATGGTTCAGACCATCATCAGTACCGCCCGGCTCATATTCCCAGTTCGGATTTTCGCCTTCAAGCATCGCAACGAACATGCCACCGGCATACGACTTAACATAGGGGCTAAGCTCGCTTTCTTTGCCAGAATTACTTACGGCAGAGATCTTGAAGAAATAAGGAATACCAAACTCCAGCTTCTGAGATTTTTTCTCAGGATTCTGATTGAAAGAACTCGGATAACTATTGATTACATAGGCAGAAGCTTCGTTCCATTGAGGCTGCCCGGTCAACATTTTTGTGTAACCGCCATCTGCAACCGTAGAGAAATAGACGTTGTAACTCACGGCATTTTTACTTGCATCCCATGCCAGTTTGATGCCTGATTCTGTAGCACTTGAAGACCAGGCCTTAACATTTGCCGGAACGGCCGGAATATCAACATCTGACGACTGAGTGGTAATAGAGCTCATCTTGCTGACGTTGCCGTTTCTATCGAGAACTTTTACGGCAAACAGATTATATGAGGTTCCGTTAATGTCCTTAAAAGTCTGAGTCAGATTGGCAGAACCATTATCTTCAACAATACCGATGAGAGCAAACAGGCCATCATTCGAATTAGCACGGAAAACCAGGTAAGCATCAAGATCCAGAGTCGGATTCTGACCTGAAAAAATGTTGGAACCATCTTCGTTAACCAGTGGCTTGCTCCAGCTGATAATTGGATCAACATCGGTGCTCACAGAAAGCCCATAAGGAGAAGTCGGCACTGTATCGTCGCCCGACTTCAGCGTTACCTGAACTGGATCAGAATTTTCACTTTCGGTATAGTTTTCGTTGAAAGATCGGATTATGTAGGTATACTGCTCTGCCGAAGATTTGCTGATCGAGGTATCAACAAAACCAGGCGTATCCTGAGGAATTGAAGAAACCCACTGAACACCACCAGCACTGGTGCTGAGACCGCGATATATGTTGTATCCCTTGATGTGGCTTGACGTAACTTTGTCCCATGAGACGTAAGCAGCTCCAATAGAAGCTCTTGCCTTGATGTTTACGACTCTTGGTGGTCTTTCTTCTGCAGGCAGACCGGCACGAATCTGAATTGCATTCGTTCTTGAGAGATCAGATTCTTTACCCTGAGTATCGAACGCAGAAATCTTATAAAAATAATACTGGTCATTCACAAGACCATTCTGCTGATCGTTATCGAGGTAAGATGGCGCAGGCTGGGTGCCTATTGTCGCGATAAGAGTAAACGGCCCCCCAGAATTGGTGGAACGATAAAGTTTATAGCCCACCAGGTCAGATTCTGTATTGGCAGACCAGCTGATAAGACAGGCTCTTTCTTTGCCGCCACCAACAATGTTCTGCGGAATATTCGGAGCTTCATAGTCTGTAAGGCCAGAGTCTTTTTTAACTCCGGTAGTACAACCAAACAGAGTGAACAGCATGAGCAGCAAGGCAACTGCCATGACATTCCGCCCAGTCTTTCTGGGCAAAACCTTTTTCCACATAAGGCATCTCCTTTTACAGGTTCACTTGACAAGATTTCTCTTAAATCATCGTCACAGGTTCAACAACTCATTAGAGTTAAAAGAATTTTTCATTTCAGCTTCTGCGAACAACAAACGAAAACATGCTTCCATTCCGCTTTTTCTGTCGGCGAAACGAAAAAAATTCGTCCTGGTTGCAAAAAGTACATAAATTTACATCGGCAATATTGTCATTCTTCAGACCGGCTTTGACGAGCTGAAACCGGTTGAGCGCGCGCAAATCGAGGTGCCACTTATTCTTTTTCACAAAAAACTGCCGATAATCGGGGTCGGCCGCCACAAATTCATCATAGACCTCATCGCCCATTTCGAGGCAGCACTGATTAATACAGGGCCCGATCAAGGCTTTAAGCCCAGCCGCTTCGATTTTATAGTTAGAGGAAAAAGCCTCGACAGCCTTCTGCGCGATATTCAGATGCGTACTGCGCCAGCCGGCATGTATGGCAGCACATGCCTGATCATTAAATATGAGCAGCGGCAGACAATCTGCAGAAAATACGCCGATTGGACGATTGAAACAGTCGGTTATCAAGCCATCAGCTTCTCCGGCACAAAATTCTGATGAGTTTTTTTTAACCTGCAGAACATCATTGCGATGAACCTGATTCGCATAAACGGGCAACGACAAAGCATATCGCCCAACTACCGGCAGCTCTTTCCACACAGAGGCAGCCTTCTCGTCAGCCATGGTATACAAAGAGAGATCACCGTCTGATGCATCTGAAAAAGCCGCCAGAATATTGCCCGCTTCTATAATTTTCATGATAAATCAATATTCAGAAGACAGCGAAGCCATCATTTTTTCGGCAAGCTCATCAACGGCATCTCGTCTGGTAGAAACTTCGCGCACCATTTTAAGAGTCCTGAGAGCATCTTCGGGGCGACCCTTTCTGGCGTAAAGAGAGGCAAGAACGACATAGGCTTCTTTGAGAGTTCTGTTTAAAGCAATCGCCTTTTTACTCTGTTCGTAAGCGTCCTGATAGCGGCCCTGATTGTAATAGAGCAATGCCAGGTCTTTATGAACCTCAGCGTTTTCAGGGTCGAGGCTCAAGGCCTTGTTAAATTCTATTTCAGACATTTGATACTGACCTGATCTGAAAAAATCTTTACCCATATCCCTGTGGGTGCCTGCTTTTTGCTCATTCTTTTCTTCCATCTGTTTTCTGACACGCAAAAGAAGATTTCGCGACTGCCTTGCAACCATAGAAGTCTCTGGTGCCGTATTGATTATTGCAGACAACTCATTTTCTGCTTCAGAAACCAGCCCGCGATCGAGATAAGATTTACTGAGGGAATATTTTCTTTCGAGTTCTCGCTCTTGGCTGACGCTTATCTGCCTTGGCGATGTTTGCATATAAGCAGATGAGGCAGAATAAGAAGAGGCCAGAGTGCTGGTTTCTCTTTCATTTCTGGCTGCAACACTCTCAACCTTGCTGCGAACCGGTTCCATCTGAAAACTTGAAAAAGACGAGGCTCTCGGAGCAGCAGCAATAATCGGTTCTTCAACTGCCGCACTTACCGGGGTAAAACTGGTATTTGCATCGCCCTGAGCAGAAGCCACGTTATACTGGGCGCTTAAACCACCGGTGCGACCTTTTCTCTCAAGAAATTCCTGAAGTTTTGAACTTCCCTGCATTTTTTTGACATTGCTGAAGTAATACTGTTTAGATTCTCTGGTGAGCTGTTTAACTTTTCGCTCGAGATGTTTTTTTATCGGATCAGCTTCAGCAACCTTGGTAAGGGCCTGGCGATATGTGTGCAAAGCCTTTACATCGTCGTTCAATTTTTCATAACAGTCTGCTAACGGAATATAAGCCTTCAAATATGAAGAATTGATCTGAATGGCATTCCGAAAATGTGATGCCGCAACAACAAAGTTACTCGCCGAGAATTCGACCAGCCCCAGATTGAAGTGCGACTTGAAAGAAGCCGGATCTAACCTGATCGCAACATTAAAATGCTCAGAAGCCTCATTGTGTCTGCCGGCTTTATAAAGCGCCCAGCCAAGAGAGTCCTGGAAACTTGCTGAATTAGGCTGCAATTCCACAGCTTTCTGGCAGAGAGCGACAGCTTTTTCTGCTTCAGAGCCTGATGTTGCAAGCAGATACCCCAGATTATTGAGCGCCGAAGGGTAATTGGGTTTTAAATTCAAAGCTCTTTCGTAGGCGCGGGCGGCATTACGAAGATCACCGGTTCTTTCAAAAGCAAAACCGAGATTGTGAAAAGCTTCAGCAATATCAGGGCGCAATTTTACGGCCCTGGTTAAATCGCTGACGGCCTCAACATAGTTTTTTTCCTGTAATTTGCCGGTTCCTCTGACATAAAGCTTCATTCCTTCATCCTGATAAGATGGCAAAGCATCGAATGAAAGTGAAAAAGCAGGAAAAGTCAGAAAAAGCACCAAAAACCCGGTAAAGACGAGCCTTTTCATGAGTTGCCTCCTGTAAATTGCCGATATTTTATAATTTTTTCCCTATGGTTATCGGCAATAAAAGAGCAAACTCGTAACTTTTTTTCCCACACTACAAATTTGCAGGAAACTGCTATTAAGTGTATTCTAGCTGAGTTATTTTTGACTTAAGCTTGCAGGGGGATCTAAGACGATGAAAAAAACCAAAATAGTTGCCACGCTTGGCCCAGCCTCATCTTCGCCGGAGATGGTCGAACAGCTTATCATTGCAGGCGCCAACGTTTTCAGACTGAATTTTTCTCATGGCACTCACGACACTCATCGTGCCACGATTGAAGCTATACGCCAAGCAGAAGCAAAGACAGGCACTCATATAGGTATTCTTGGCGATTTATGCGGTCCCAAAATAAGAATTGGTAAATTCGCCAACGGTCCTATCGAACTTACAGCCGGTGAAACATTTTTTCTCAGCGAAAATCCCGATGAGCCTGGCACCCAAAGTGGCATTGGGACTTCATACCCATATTTAACCAAAGATTTGAAGCCGGGCAACATAGTTCTGCTTGACGATGGCAACCTGAGCTTTGAAGTATTGAACATTCAAAAGGATCGAGTTTTTTTCAGAGTTCTGGAAGGCGGCATTTTGAAGGATAAAAAAGGCCTGAATATGCCCGGAGTATCTCTAAGCATAGAAACGATAACAGAAAAAGACAAATACGACCTCAACTTCATGCTTGAGCACGATCTCGACTTTGTTGCCCTCAGCTTTGTCAGAAAAGGCGAAGACGTTCTAGAACTCAAAAGATTGATAGGAAATGCCAATCTTCGCGTAATTGCCAAAATAGAAAAACCTGAAGCACTGAATGAGCTCGAAAATATTCTCGACCATTGCGAAGGAGTAATGATCGCCCGGGGAGATCTCGGCGTAGAAGTGCCGATTCAGCAGGTTCCCGGCATACAGAATCACATATTGCAGCGTTGTGGCAGACGCGGCAAATCAGTAATAACTGCAACCCAGATGCTCGAATCGATGATCGAAAATCAGCGACCCACCAGAGCAGAAACCACCGATGTATTTAACGCTATTGCAGCCGGATCAGATGCTGTGATGCTGTCAGGTGAAACGGCTGCGGGCAAATACCCGGTAGAAGCGGTAAAAATGATGGCTGCAATAGCCATCGAAGCCGAAAAACAGACACAAAACACTCACGACCGTCTTAACAACCTGCTTCCAGAAGTGGGTCGAGAAATAGAAGAAGTGTTGGCGCACTCGGCATGCGAAGCGGCACTTGATGTTTCAGCCAGAGCCATAGTGCCATTCACTCACAGCGGCAATACTGCCCTGCATATTTCCAAATATCACCCGCCGACTCCGGTTTTTGCGCTCACTCCCCTGCTGTCAACATGCCGCCGACTATCTTTGAGCTGGGGAGTCAAACCGATTCTTGTGAACGATATACGCAACACCGATGAAATGATTGAGATGGCCGAAAAAACCCTCAAAAAAGCAGAAATAGCCCAATCAGGCGATGTTATAGTCATTGTGGCAGGTGTGCCACTGGGCGTTAAAGGCAACACCAATCTAATGAAACTGCACCGGGTAAAACAAGGCTGAAAAAACGGAAAACAATTATTCGTCCACGTCGTCTACAAAATAATAACCGCACTTTTCAACAGTATGCGGAAACATGTCTTCTTCGTTAAAGGGATAGGTTTTGCATACATCTGGTTTTGTCTCATGAATTCGGCAAAGTAATTTGCCTTCCTGCTCAAAAAGAAATGGGCAAGGAAATGACGACTGACAGCACGCACCACAACCCAGACATTCGCCACGCCTTCTTTTAAGGCCGTTTTCGACAACTTCTTTTTTAAGAAGCATCAAATAACGCCTTTTTATCTGCATTTTAAAAGATGTAACAACTTTTTTATATACTTTCTGCATGCGTACTCCAGGTAAGGTAAAACAAGGTAATCGAATTATAATTCCAGAGAAATTACACGTCAACTATCCTGAAAACTATAAGCAAATCAAAGTTTAAAAAAGCTGCGAATCCGCCTCAGTATTGCCGCTTTTGCCACGTTCTCATCTACAGGTTTTTGTGCCGTTTCCTGCTGTCTTTCCTGGCTGGCCGCAAGAATCTGGCTGTTTTTGCCACTGCGCTCAGCAAGGGTTTTGCTGAGCTTTTCTGCCAGAGCCTCATTTTCGCTGAGCAATCTGCCCATAGCATCACGATTCAGCTTAAGCAATCTTGTTTCTGCCTTGGCCACAACCGAGGCAGAACGCTTTTCGCCAGTAAGCAAAGACATTTCACCAAAGAACTCCCCTTCACCCAGCTCAGCAACCGGCTTCTGCCCGGCGCTCGAAATAAAGACACAGACTTTGCCGCGATCAATTATATAAAAATCACTGTCAAATGAACCCTCAACGACTATTTCTTCACCATTCTCATACCAGCATTCTTCGAGTCTTTCAGCAATAAAAGTACGAAGCGACTGGTCGAGAGAGGCTATAAAATCAACGCCAGAAATAAGATTCATACGATGTTCTACAATTTTTTGCCGATCGTCTTTTTCATGATGCAGATAAATATCACGAATGGGAAAAGGCACTGAAAGGCCTTCACGCTTGAGGCGATACCAGATTCTAGATGCAAGTTGCCCGGTAATACGTTCTGGATTCTCATCTTCAGACGTCCAGAACCTTATCTTGTAATTAATTGTCGATTCAGCAAACTCAACAAGGGAAACTACCGGCGATGGACGAGTGTAAATACCCTCTACATGGCGGGCAGCCGCAGTTAAAATTCTTCTGATCCGTTCAGGAGAAACCTCGTAAGAAAGCCCGATGGTAAACTCTTTAAACATCGCTCCAGACGCATCAGAGTAATTAATAATCTCATTTTTTGAGATATGGTTATTTGGAATCACGACCTGGGCATTATTAGACAATCGCAAGGTAGTTGCACGCCAGTTCGACTCTTCGACTCTTCCAAAAAAGTCATTGATTTTTATCCAGTTGCCAATTCGAAAAGGCGGCGAAATGTGTACTGAAAGGCCGGCAAAAAGGTTTCCAAGAACGTCCTGAAGCGCAAGCCCTAAAACCATCGTAAAAACCGCTGAAGTTGTCAGCAGAGGCGTAATATCTATTTTGTAAGTATTCGAGAGAAAAGAAAGAAAAAGAATGAGATAAACAATTCCCTTCAGCAACTGTCTGAAAATGGTGGGGAACTCGTTTCCTGACCTGTTGCTTGAATAGCTTCGCAAAAATGCAAAAAACGCTATTTCTCCAACAAACACTACGATAGAGGCATTTAAAAGCATTCGCGCCAGTAAAAACCAGTCTGGGCGCAAAACTGCAAATTCTCTGTAAGAGCAATAAACATAAAATGGCGCAAAAACCGCCAGCAGATACCCTGGTAACTCGGCCGCTTTCCAAAGGGTGTTTTCAGTAGCTCCCCCACCTCTGAGTAACCTTGAAACAACAGTTCGCCATAGTCCCAGCAGAAACAAAATAGCAACAAACAATAATCCCTCGCGGAAGACCATCGAGAGAAGTTCTTGGTTAAAGGACAACGCGGCACCTCATTAGCAACTATTTTTGAAATAATAATAACAACAACAAAATAATCGGCTAATTTAAGATACTGGTTAACTAAAGGTTTGAGCTTGACTTTTTTTAGCAAAAGTCGTTTAAAATGTATGCAATTCTCACATGGATAATGTCATGCAAGATATATTCAACAAACTTGAATTCAGAAGCTTTTCATACGAAGAAGATTCGGAAGCAGTAGCAGACATGCATTGCTGCGCCGAAATTCTGGAAGGGTCATGGTTTGATCGCTCAGATACGTGTAAAATGCATGCAAAAGTGGTAGCCAGAAGCCCTGGGTCTTCCTGGGTAGTTGCATACGGTTCGGTAATTTTCGCTCATGCCGACCTTATTAAAACATCAACACAGGAAGCTTCAGTGCTAGGATGGCGCCTCCACGAAAATTTTCGTTATCCGCAAGTAGCCCGCATGCTGTTTGAAGGCCTTTGCCGCGAAGCGCGCAAACGAGAATACACAGAGATGGTAATCTATGCAGATAATTCGAGAGTCGATGAGGAGCTGGCAATGCTTGGCATGCAGCCAGACCGTCGTTACCAATATGCTGACCCGTCATCTGCAGGAAATTCGAGAATTCTCAGATCACAACGGGTGGTATTAAACAGTGATGATGTTTCACAAATGCCGCTGACTAAATTTCTTGGTCTTCCTCTCCCTCCGGCATATATACTTCAAAAAGCCTATATGGGCGCAGACTACGCTGTTTTCAGACACAGCAAGCCCTCGACGTTCGAAATTTATCACAATGATCACACTTACCTGGCCTGCCATGATGGCCGTGAATGGCACATATTCAGACAGGGTGATTTCAAGGCCGAAAAAGAAATCATATCACCACTTCTCAAAACGATTGCTTCTCTGCAATCGGGGCACATAATGCTGAGTGACAAGGCTGCAGAAGCAGCAGAATTGATACCAATTAACGATGGAGTTTACCATGACTATTACACGGCAATATAATTTTTCCAGACTCAGAATTTTTCTAATGCTCACACTGGCATTCTTTTTGTTTTCTGCCACCAGTGCTTTTGCACAACGCAACGTCTGTTACGAATGTAAGACCATAAACGCTGCCGATGCAACAAATTGCAAAAGCTGTCAGCTTGCCCTTAATCTTTGTCTGGATTGCGACACAGAAAACCCTGCAGACAAAGACTTTTGTATCAAATGCAATGCCCCTCTCGCTGAAATGCGTATTCTCGGAACCATAGACCCGGAAACACGAAAAGAACTGCGCCTTGGGCAATCTGAGCGTGCCAAAATAGATAAAGAACTCATGAAAATAGGCTATCTGCTCGAAAAAAATCCAGAAAATGCAGAAAAATTGATTTATAAGAAAGCAATGTTACTGCATCGCATGAACTTCTTCTCTCGCGAAGCCGAAACCTGGCGCGAATTTCTCAAGCAGTATCCTGAAAGCAAGAAAAAATCTACTGCCAATGCTTATCTCTCTGTAGCACTGCGCAAATGGGGCTTCCTCTTTTTCAACCAGAAAAACAAAGACCTTGCCGAAGCACTATTTCAGGAAGCAGCTCAGGCAAACCCGATGAATACCGAGGCATGGCAATGGCTTGGGCGCGTAAAAATGGAAGCAGGCAAAAATGACGAAGCTGTGGGAGCTTACATGAAAGCTCTTGAAGCATCACCCGGCGACAAAAATTCCATTCATTTTCTCAAAAAACTCAAAGCTGTTATACCAGCAGAGCTCCTTATCATAAAACAGCAGAAGTGATGAATAAAAACAACCAGCTGCGAGAGCTTGCCGGTGATTTTCTTGCCAGATTTTCTCCGGAGGGTCTCAAACAGGTGGATACCCTGTTTGAAAATCTTAAGTCTGACAGCAAAAGTAAGCTTGAGGTTAATTTCGGGTTGGCCATGCCACCCGAAATGCGCCGCAGGATATTGTCAGACATCGGGCTTAAAGATGAAAACGCGCCTCAGATAACCGGCCGCTATCTTCCTTACTTGCAGATCATGCAAAAACTGGTAGAAAAAATTGGCGACAATCTTCATAGTTTTCGCCAGGAAGAGATTGCCGGGTTTATCTGGCGCGAGGGGCGTGAATTAAGACTGTTCGAGTATGAAATTCAGCAGCTGGTTGATATTTTTCCATCGTGGCTTGCCAGTATCTCGCAAAAATGCCTTGTTGAAATTTCGCCGGCAAATCTTTGCCACGTCAGCAGTGCTTCAGACGAAAATGATGATGAGCCCTGCGAAATTTCTTTCAATGGCATAATCGGCAAATCAGAGACAATGCGCTCAATGTTTGCCTGCCTGAAAAAAATAAGTTCCAGCAGTCTTTCGATCCTCATCCAGGGAGAAAGCGGCACCGGCAAAGAACTTGTTGCGCATGCAATTCATTCGCTTTCTCAAAGAGCTTCACACAGCTTTATTCCGGTCAACTGTGGCGCCTTACCTGACTCAATAATCGAAAGCGAACTTTTTGGTTACGAAAAAGGTGCTTTTACCGGCGCCGATATTCAAAAAAAGGGCTATTTCGAGATCGCCGATCACGGCACTATTTTTTTGGACGAAATTACTGAAACATCACTGACAACACAGGTCAAGCTGCTACGTGTATTACAGGAAAAGCAGCTTTATCGACTGGGCGGAACACGCCCTGTCAGCGCCGATTGCCGGGTGATAGCAGCTACGAACCGCAACGTGCCGGATATGGCGAAAGAAGGCAGTTTCAGGCATGATCTTTATTACCGTATAAACGAAATGACAATAACCTTGCCACCTCTCAGAGAGCGCAAAGAAGACCTGCCACTGCTTGTTAAACATTTTATGAACAATTTTGCCAGACAAAATGGCAAAAAAGTCCCGGCCATACACAAAGACGCATGGCAGCTTCTTAAGAACTACAATTGGCCCGGCAATATTCGAGAGCTTGAGAACGCATTAAAACGCGCAGTGGTTCTTGCAGATGATGAAATTGTGGCCGAACATTTCCCGCCGGCTCTTGCAGGTTTAAACGATCGCGGCAACGTCTTTTCGTGTTCTCAAGACTATTCTGGTTCTCTTGAATCAATGCTGGCAAAAGCCGAACATGAAATAATCAGCATTCAGCTGAAAAAGAACCATTACAACGTCTCTAGAACAGCTGAATCACTGCAAATTTCGCGAAGAACCTTGCAGCGAAAAATAAAACAGCTGGATCTCGATAAAAATTCGCTCTAGAATCGGCACTCAACAAGGGTTGCAGTGCCATAAACGAGATTAGCTACTTCCCGCATATTTTTGCAGGTAAACTCAAAGCAGTTGTTTGCGACTCTCTTCGCTCCCGGTATCCATTCTATTCTTGGCGCCAGATTTACGTCAGCAATTTTAACAGAAAGTTGCGTGGGGCCGGCAATTTGCGCCGGTTCAATTGCCGCTATATTTTTAACCGCTCTTGTAACTTCTTCTCTCAGGGCTTCGCAAACGAGGTCTGGATGGATACAAAGAGCTCCGCCGTTATTTACCGCATATTTGGTAACCACTCTGTGAGCTGAGGGCATATTGGTTCCGGCCTGCTCTACCGCGGTAGAATCGCCAGAAATAAGAATAGTCGGAACTTTCATTTCGCCGGCTAGAAGGGCCAGAATATCGAACTCACCCACCGGCTGGCCAAAAATCTCATAAGTGACCCGGCCTGTGTATGTATGTGGCAAAACAGCGTTAGAGGTGCCCGTTCTGGCGTGAGCACCGAGTAAAACAAGCCCCGAAAAGGTCTCGTCAAGCATATCATAACCGGAAGTTGGCCGAAAACCGCCACGGATAACCAGCACAGAACGGGGCAATATTTCAGGGTTTATATTCAGACCATTACCATGAAAATCATTCACGTAAACTTCTTCTACTCCCGCGTTCAAAGCCGCCTCACACACAGATCGCACTTCTCTTGCATACTGTAATTTAGCCGCCTCGAAATACGCAGAAGCTCCCATAGTCTGCTCAGAATCAACAACTCCGGCAACACCTTCCATATCAGCCACAATATAAAGCTTCATTTTTCACGCCCCTGAAAAATTCAAGTCATAGTATTTTCAGCATCAAAAACCAGAACATACTTTTCTATCAAGAACCCAAGTATTATACTATGCTTTATCATGATAAAAAAAGATAATCAGTATTTTAAACTGAAAACTCCATTTCAACCACGCGGCGATCAACCCGAAGCAGTTAAAAAGCTTACCAAATGGGTTGAACAGGGTCATGACCGCGTTACCCTGTTAGGTGTAACGGGCTCAGGCAAAACTTTTACCATGGCCAACATCATCGAACGCCTGCAGAGGCCGGTGTTGCTTATAACCCACAATAAAACGCTCGCAGCACAGCTTTACAGCGAATTCAAAGAGTTTTTTCCGGAAAATGCCGTCGAATATTTTGTAAGCTATTACGATTATTACCAACCCGAAGCTTATATTCCGTCAACAGACAGCTATATAGAAAAAGATTCGGCCATAAACGAGCAGATCGACCGCTTTCGACACTCCGCAACGACTTCGCTGTTTTCACGCCGGGATGTTCTTGTAGTCGCTTCTGTCAGCTGTATTTTCGGCCTCGGATCACCAACCGACTATGCCGAACTGAGAATTTCGCTGAAATTAAATCAGGAAATGCCGCGACAAAAGCTCGTCAGAGACCTTATCGATATTCAATATTCACGCAACGACATGGATTTTCACAGATCACGTTTCCGGGCACGCGGCGAAACCATCGATATTTTTCCGGCTTCCAGCGAGCAGGCCATAAGAGTCAAATTTTTTGGTGACGAAATAGACAAATTAGAACAATTCGACCCACTGACCGGTGAAGTTACCCAGAAACTTGATTCGGTGGAAATTTTCCCGGCTCAACACTTCGTCACTACCGGTGAAAAAATGGAAAAAGCCCTGGCTAACATTGAAATAGAGATGAAAGACCGGGTCAAATGTTTTGAGCAGAACCGTAAACTGATCGAAGCACAACGCATCTATGAACGCACACGCTACGACATGGAAATGCTTCGAGAAACCGGTTTTTGCAAGGGGATAGAAAACTATTCAAGGCATTTTTCGGGCAGGCAAGCCGGCGAACCGCCAGACACCCTCGTAGACTACCTTCCCAAAGACTGCCTGATAATACTCGACGAATCACATATGACAGTGCCTCAGCTCAGAGGGATGTATCGCGGCGACCGCAGTCGCAAACAAACCCTTGTCGACTACGGTTTCAGACTGCCGTCAGCGCTCGACAACCGCTGCCTCACCTTTGAAGAATTTCTGGAACGCAAAAGACCGCTTTTATTCGCTTCGGCCACTCCTGGCCCGTATGAGCTTCAAACCTCAGCAGAAAGGATAGCCGAACAATTGATACGCCCGACCGGGCTTCTAGACCCGAAGATAAGCGTAATTCAAAGCGAGGGGCAAATAGACTATCTGATAAACCAGATTGATGTTCGCATAAAGCGAAACGAGCGTGTTCTCATAACAACTCTGACCAAAAAAATGGCGCAGGAACTTTCAGGTTATCTTTCTGACCTGAATATACCAACAAGCTATCTGCACGATGAAATCGACACCCTTGAAAGAATCGAAATTCTTCGTGATTTGCGTGTGGGCGAGATCAAAGTACTCGTGGGCATCAATCTTCTGCGCGAAGGGCTCGACTTGCCAGAAGTGTCGCTCGTAGCAATCCTGGACGCAGACAAAGAGGGATTTTTGCGCTCAGCATGGGCTCTGATGCAGATATGTGGACGAGCTGCCCGCAATGTCAACGGCGAAGTTATTCTTTTTGCCGACCGCACCACAGCCGCAATGAAATACTGCATCGATGAAACAGCGCGCCGACGCAAGATTCAAGAGCAATACAACATAGACAATGGCATACAACCGCAGACAATCGTTAAACAGCTGCCGGTCGCGTTTCTGCCAGGGGGTTCAGTTGAGCGCAGAGAACACAAGGATGTAGATGAGGCGCGGCTTGCAGAGCTTCTAAATAACCTCAAAAATGAGATGAATGCTGCGGCCGGGCGCATGGAATTCGAAAAGGCTGCGATGATTCGCGACGAAATCATTTCATTACAGGAAGAACATCTCGAACTTGGCGTGCTCGGGCAAATTGGAAAAGCGTTAAAAATCGGCAAAGAAAAAGGAGCCGCACGAAAGCGCAAAACAAAAACTATGATGGCTCCGGGTAAACATGGCCGAAGGGCAAGATAATCTAGTCAGTGAGAATGGGGCTTTCCGAAAACATCGAATGGAATATCTTCTTTAAGCTCCAGGCGCAAAAAATTAAGCATATCCATACTTAAAGTGCGCATTTTTTCGCCGTCAGTCCAGAAAAGTTCAAACACCACTTTTTGAGCTTCTTTTCGCAAAGCGGCTAAATCTTTAAGCTGGTGGTTTATCGGCAAATTATCGATGTGATCGGCAATTTTAAAAAATTCTGCGCTGATCTTTTCGCATCCTTCGGGCGAATCAGGGAATCCTAAGGGAAAATTAGGATAAGACTCACAGAATTCAATCTCTTTGGCAATATGTCTTATCAAGGCAGGCTTTTCGACCAGACCTATTTTGACGGCCAACAATTGAGCCTGAAGCATCTCGACCGTAATCTTATTCTCTTTGGCGAGCTGCAGCGCAGCCACCATATCATTTATGCCATGGTAAGCGGCATTTACCTGCCCACACAAAAACAGGACTTTTTTCAAAACAATATTTCTGTCTGGCGCAATACTCTCACGGTGAAGAGCTGCAAACTCAGGAGAAACACCATAAGAAACAGCAGAAACAACAAGCATTAGCGCCAGAAGCAAAACAACGCTCAAATTACGGTTATGCATAAAATTATCACCTTGATTTCGTACACTGTTTTGTAATTATACTTACCAAAAAAATATGCGCCAGCCCATTTGTTGAGATAAATATAAAAAATTAAATAAACAGTTTTCCTTGCCAAGCAGGTATGTTTTTGTTATGTTCTAGGTATAGTTATTTGATAATTTTCCCTGCGTTGTGCGTGATGGTGCAGGTTAAATTGAGCCGATACCTGTATCTCAAAGGGAATCTGTCTCTGTTTATCTCTGGGATCAACTTACGAGTGGATTAACGCCGCTACGAAGTCCCCGATGATTAAACAGGCGGACAACCGTACTGCTTCAGTGGGTTCAATTTCATCTTTACACGGCAATCGCGGGGTCTAAAAACCGCCCTTTCCAGGGCGGTTTTTTTATTTCCAGAAATCTCTCAATTAATCGTTGGTATCCTGGTAAAAATTATTGCTTTTACGCCTGCTTGAGTTTATCATGTGCCCATGAATAACAACCAGGTGCTGATCATCACAGACAACCGCGATAGTTTTTTTGCGGCGCCGTTGTTCTTGTCACCCGAAAAATGCCGAATCACCGGCCTGAGCTCCACCCGTTATCTGGGTTTCACAAATATACGCGCGGTGGTTATCGACTGCGCAGGCATCAGTAACGTTCTTAAAAAAGTCAGCCTGGGAATATGCGACAACGAAGAAGCACTGGCGCTATGGCAAATGCTTATTGACACAAGAGGCCCCAAGCTCTACATGCTTGTCGACAAGATGCAAAGACCTAGTGATGAAATGCTGCAACTGGGCATTGAATATATTATTGCGAGTGAACTGAAAAAGCTGGTGGAATCTGATGATAACTTACAGGTGTCAAAAGATTCAGGCATTGTTGAGCGAAGCAAACAGCTTCTTACAGCCGACGACATACGCAGCCTTCACCAGAGAGGCGTCAGACACCTTCCATCTGGTTCTCGTCTGACTCCATGGGCCGCAGAAGTTGCAGAATCACTGAATTTGAAAGCAACCGAGCACAAGCTCTATTTCATTCTACCCGTTATCGCAACTTCAAAAGAACATCTCGCTTCACAACACGAGCATCTTTTTTCGCTCGCCAGCAGCTATACCAACCTTTTGTTCATGGTCAACGAGCTTTATCTTCCAGTTTTCAACAACCTGTTTCCATCGTTGAGCGGCCGCACCGTTGCGCCCTCGGCGCATTGGGCAAGTCACGGAGCCTTTACCGGCGAAACTTCAGTACAGATGCTGGTTGATCAAAGGTGCTTTGGTGCGATAATACCCGCCCAAAAACCATATCTAGAACAAGAAAATCTCAAAAAGCAGATCCAGCTTGCTCGCGAGCACGGGCTTGCGCTTTTTTGCACATTTACTCTTGCGTCTGCCGGTACCTGTGATATAATTGCCACTGACAGTTCGGACAACGAGACCACAATTCCGCTTTATCATTCAGAAGTTGTGAATCCGATCGATCTGCCAAAAACTGGTGCCATAGTAGTAAACAATGAATTTTTGCAGGCATTCGCCCTCAGGAAAGGAAACTGAACCAGATGATCGACGAGAACCAGGTCAAAACAATTGTTGCAGAAGTACTGAAATGCATCGACTTGCGCGGAAGAATCAAGTCAGGTAGCGTTCCATGCGGCGTCAGTAACCGCCATATTCACGTATCGCAGGCAGATCTCGAAACCTTGTTTGGAAAAGGCTATACTCTCAAAGAAATGAAGCCTCTTTCTCAGCCAGCTCAGTTCGCCGCAGAAGAAACGGTGTTACTCGTAGGGCCCAAAGGTTCTATCGAAAAATGCAGAATACTCGGGCCAGTAAGACCGAGTACTCAGGTAGAGATTTCCATGACCGACAGTTTTAAACTGGGCGTTAAGCCTCTCGTTAAAGACTCCGGCGACACTGCCAAAACGCCTGGTTGTGTTGTAGTAGGTCCAGTGGGTGCGGTAACTCTTAAAGAAGGCGTAATTGTGGCCGCCCGTCATATTCACGCCAGCACTAAAGATGCCGCTCAGCTTGGTCTCAAAGATCTTGACAGAGTATCGGTAAAAACTGGTGGCGTTAAATCTGTGGTATTTAATAATGTTCTCGTTCGCGTAAGCGACAAATTTGCACTTGATTTTCACATTGATACGGATGAAGCCAATGCCGCCGGCATCAAAAACGGCGACATGGTTGAAATAATTGCCTAATTTATTCTATTTTTAAGAAATTTTTCAGGAGGTTGTCATGCAGGAAGCCCTGGGTATGATTGAAACACGTGGATTAACAGCTCTCATCGAAGCATGTGACGCAATGGTAAAAGCCGCCAACGTAAAACTCGTTGGTTGGGAAAAAATTGGTTCAGGTTATGTGACCGCCTTTGTAAGAGGCGACGTTGCTGCAGTTAAAGCCGCTACCGACGCCGGCGCTGCCGCTGCCAAGAAACTTGGCGAACTCGTTTCTGTACATGTAATTCCGCGCCCTCACACCAATCTTGACGAAGTGCTTCCCATCAGGGAAATTCTGGCCAACGCCAAGAAATAATACAGGAAATAGCTTATGATACTTGGCCGCGTGTGTGGGACAGTTGTTTGTACCCGCAAGGATGACAGTCTGGTTGGCATGAAATTTCTCATCGTCGAGGAATTGACTCTTAACGGAGCCAAGCCAACCGGAAACCATGTCGTCGCCGTTGACGCGGTAGGTGCAGGTGCCTCAGAGAACGTTCTGGTCGTTGCTGGCAGTTCGGCAAGGCTCACTGAGCGAACGCTCAAAAAGCCAGTCGATGCTGCGGTCTGCGCAATTGTAGACCAGGTGGTATTCGATTCAGAACGTTCCTGAGCTCCCCGGCATTCTTTCTAGATCCGGAGTAACAGAGAATGAGTGTTTCAAGGGAAGATTTGAACCTGATCGTCCAGGAAGTTCTCAACAAAATAGGGACTTCATCATCATCTTTTTCACCGAAGGCAACTGCCTCTTCAGCAACCAGAGGAATTTTTGACTCGGTAGACGACGCTGTTGCTGCCGCAGACAGAGCCCAGAAACAACTGGTCGAGCTGCCGCTTAAAACCAGAATACAAATTATCGACAACATGCGTCGGCGTGCGCTTGAAAAAGTTGAAGAGCTCGCACGTTTTGCCAACAAAGAAACTGGTTATGGCAGAATCGAAGATAAAATTCAAAAAAACAAGCTTATAATCGAAAAAACGCCCGGAGTTGAAGATCTCACCCCTGACGCTTTCAGCGGGGATCACGGTCTGACCCTTGTAGAAAGGGCTCCTTATGGTGTAATCGGGGCAATCACGCCCTCAACCAACCCGACAGCATCGGTTATCAACAATGCAATAAGTATGATTGCTGCCGGAAACAGCGTTGTATTCGCCCCTCACCCGGCGGCAACAAAGTGCAGCCAGTTTGCTATGACTTTGTTAAACGAGGCCATCTGCGAAGCCGGCGGGCCGGAAAATCTTCTTACGACCGTAACAGAACCCAGCATTGATAACGCCCAGAAAATCATGACACACCCGGGCATCAGGCTGCTTACCGTTACAGGTGGTCCCGGCGTTGTCGCCGCGGCCTCTAAATCCCGCAAAAAATATATTGCAGCCGGGCCTGGTAATCCTCCCGCTGTGGTTGATGAAACTGCCGATCTGAAAAAGGCTGCCCGCGACATCATTTCTGGCGCCAGCCTTGACAACAATGTTCTTTGTATCGCCGAGAAAGAAATAATCGTAGTTGAATCTGTCGCCGACGAGCTGAAGAAACATATGCGCAACAGTGGCGCCTATGAAGCTTCACCCCGCGAAATTCAGCAACTCGAAAAAATCTGCATCGACAGCAAAACAGGCGCCCCTAACCGCAATCTTGTTGGCCGCAACGCCTCGGTAATCATGCAGGAAATCGGCGTCAGAATACCGGAAGAAACCCGCATAGTATTATGCGAAGTGGCTCCTGATCACCCCTTTGTAATAGAAGAGTTGCTCATGCCCGTAATACCATTGGTAAGAGTCAGAGATGTTCATGCAGCAATTGATCTGGCAGTAAAAGTAGAGCATGGCAACCGCCACACTGCCGTAATGCATAGTAAAAACATAGACAATCTGCATCTGATGGCTCGCAAATGTGACTGCAGTATTTTTGTAAAGAATGGTCCCAGCTACGCTGGTCTTGGTCTTGGCGGTGAAGGCACAACCACAATGACCATTGCCTCCCCGACAGGGGAAGGCATTACCACCGCCAGGTCGTTTACCAGACAACGCCGCTGTGTCGTCGTAGATTCTTTCAGAATCGTTTAATCAATGAAGCAAAGGCGCAAAAAAATTGCGCCTTTGTTTTTGACACGGGAATAAAAAAATGGCAGAAAATAGTTTTTCGCAACTGGGCCTGGTTGGCTGTGGCGGTGCCGGGTTTCCGACTCAGGTCAAGCTGACCGCAAACAATGTCGAAGCCTTGATTGTTAATGCCGCAGAGTGTGAGCCACTGCTGCACAAAGACAAAGAAATACTCAAACATTGCACTGCTGATTTTTTCAAGGGTCTGGTTACGTCAATAGATGCAACCAGAGCCAAAGCAGCGCACATTGGCATAAAAAAGAAATATTCCGAATTGATCGCCTATCTTGAAAAGGCAATACCGGATAAACGCATTAAGTTGCTGCCACTCGGCGACTTCTACCCTGCTGGTGATGAGTATGAACTTGTTTATGAGGCAACCGGCAAACTCATTCCCTACGGCGGAATTCCATTGAATGTCGGCTGTGTCGTCATGAATGTAGAAACGCTTTTAAATCTGGGCCGCAACAAGCCTGTTACAACTAAATTTTTAACCATTACAGGCCAGGTTCCCCACCCCTGCACTGTTGAGATACCCATCGGCATAACTATTCGCGAAGCTCTTTCAATCGCAGGGCTCACAAAACTTGATGGCCTAAAAATTATCGACGGCGGTCCAATGATGGGCAAATTGGTAGCAGACCCCGAAATTGATGTTGTAAGCAAAACCTGTGGTGGTCTTATTGCGCTGCCCGTTGAGCATATTCTTATTCAAAAAATGACCCGTGGCGATCATAAAAATTCACGTATCGCCAGATCGGCCTGTGACCAGTGCACTGACTGTTCTGAACTCTGCCCTAGAGCCCTGCTTGGCTACCCGATAAGACCTCATAAGGCAATGCGAACCGCACAGCTTACACCGTATGCCAAAAGTGATTATGCCATAGATTCAGTTTTTTGCAGTGAATGTGGCCTCTGTTCGCTTTTTTCATGCCCTGAAGATTTGCCACCACGCGAAATGTGCATGATTTCAAAACGTTTTCATCTGGGCAAGGGTGTAAAACCGGCAGAATTTGCAGGACAGCCACAGGTTCACCCGATGCGTAATGCACGCCGGGTAAGCATCGAAAGGCTTTTTAAAAAACTGGCGCTGCTCGACTATAACCATAAGGCACCCCTGCAGCAAGTGACTCAGCGCTTTGAGAAAGTTACTCTGCCACTCAAAATGCATATTGGCGCGCCTGTTACGCCGATTGTAAAGGTTGGCGATCAAGTTAAAGTCGGCCAGTTAATCGGTGCAGTCCCGGAAGGAAAACTCGGAGCTGCCTTGCACGCCTCTATCAGCGGCAAAGTCACAGCGCTTACAGATCGTGCCATAACCATCGCCAGAGATTAGAGGAAAGACCATGAATATTACAAGAAACGCTATAGGGCTGATTGAGTTGTCAAGCATTTCAATCGGTTATCTCGTAACTGACACCATGTTAAAAACGGCTTCTGTCGAGCTTTTACTTTCTCGAACCGTATGTCCCGGCAAGTTTATCTGCCTGGTGTGGGGTGATGTCGCAGCAGTAGAAGCAAGTGTAGAAGCCGGAATTAATGCCGGGCAAGGCTATCTTGTAAATGACCTGGTCATACCAAACCTGCATGAGCAAATTTATCCGGCCATGACGGCAACTAACCAGATAACGCAGACTGGCGCGCTGGGTGTAATCGAAACATTCGACATAGTATCGACCATACTGGCGGCCGATGCATCAGTAAAGGCTGCCGACATTACCCTCTGCGAGATCAGAATTGCCATGGCTATTGGCGGCAAGGCTTTTTATACATTTACCGGCGATGTTGCAGCCGTAGAAGCAGCTGTGCAGGCCGGTCTTATTTCGTTAGAAGAAAAAGGCCTGGTAGTCAACTCGGTTGTTATACCAAGACCAAGACCCGAGCTGTTTCAGGAGTTTATCTAATGCCAAAAATAGTTATTGGAGCCGATCACGGCGGGTTTCCTCTCAAGGAAGAACTTAAAAAATATTTGCTCAGCAAAGATCTGATCGTTGAAGATATCGGCACTTATTCTGAAAAGGCAGTCGATTACCCAGACATAGCATTTCTTGTTGCATGGGCAGTTTCTCAAAACCCTCACACTCTCGGTATAATTATCGATGGTGCCGGCATTGGGTCATGCATGGCTGCAAACAAAGTGCCAGGGGTAAGAGCCGCATGCTGCAACGATCTTTATAATGCCAGAAACAGTCGCGAACATAACCATGCAAACGTTCTCACCCTTGGAAGCATGGTCATCGGTGTCGGTTATATGAAGCAGATTGTCGATACCTGGCTGACTACTGAGCCAGCTTTGGGACGCCACGCCGCCCGAGTTGAAAAGATTATGCGACTTGAAGAACTTCGCTCATCGCGCTGAGCTGAAATTTAAATCCGAAAAAATTGCACCTGCATGGTGCTTTTTTTATGCCCGGCAAGTTCGGCTTGTTGTGTTATAATATATCAGAAATAACCGGTCTCTTTTGAGGCCAGCGGCCAGGTGCCGCAGAAAATAACAAACTAAGGAAAGAAATAATGCGAGCAATATGTATTGTACTTGACAGCGCAGGTATTGCACCGATGCCGGATCAGCCTGAATATGGAGACGTGGGAGCAGCAACCATACCGAATCTTGCCAAAGCCGCCGGTGGAATGCATGTTCCCAACATGCAAAAAATGGGGCTTGGCAACATTGCCGAAATCATGGGAGTACCGCCAGAAAAAACTCCGACGGCCTCTTATGGAATGATGTATGAACTTTCACCAGGCAAAGACACCACTACCGGCCACTGGGAAATGATGGGAGCCCGACTTGATTTCGCGTTTCCGGTATTTCCTGAAGGATTTCCAAAAGAATTCATGGAGAAATACGAAAAAGCCATCGGCCGCCAGACCATTGGCAATTACCCGGCTTCCGGCACAGAAATTATCGAAAAACTTGGCGACGAACATGTCAAAACCGGCAAACCGATTGTTTACACATCTGCCGATTCTGTTTTTCAGATCGCCGCTCATGAAGAGGTAATACCTCTCGAAGAACTCTATCGTATCTGCCAGATTGCCCGTGACATGCTGCAACCACCAGATCTGGGTGCCGCCAGGATTATTGCCCGGCCATTCACCGGAAAGTCCGGCAGCTACACCAGAACTTCCAACCGTCATGACTTCAGTCTGACACCAGACGAAACTCTTCTTGACATACTCAAGAGCAAAAAAATACCCACTTATGGCATAGGCAAAATTTATGATATTTTTGCCGGGCAGGGCGTCGAGCCACATGTAACGACCAAAAGCAACGATGATGGCATGCAGAAAACTGCCGAAGCTATGAGCAAAGTCAAAAGCGGTTTTATCTTTACCAATCTCGTTGACACTGACATGAAATACGGTCACAGAAGAGATGTGCAAGGCTACAAAAAAGCTCTCGAAGACTTTGACATCTGGCTTGGCAATTTTATTAAACTGATGAACAAAGACGATCTGCTGCTTATAACCGCTGACCATGGCTGTGACCCGACCTATAAGGGCTCAGACCATACTCGCGAAGCTGTGCCGCTGCTCTCTTATCAACCGGGCATACCGGGCCAGAACCTCGGTATCAGACAAGGTTTCTGGGATGTGGCCGCAACGGTTGCAACCCATCTCGGTATCACATATAAAAACGGCAAATCAGTAATCTGATTTTTATTAAAACAGTCTAAAAGAGAAGAAGTAGCGGGTAAACCCGCTACTTCTTCTCTTTTAGACTGATAAATAGTTACATCAGGGGCGTTTGGCGTTAACTCCAATTGCGATCGTAGTGCCATTGGGTTCGATTTCGGGGGTCACCATTACTGAACTCGAAAGGTTGTAAGAACCTGAAGCTGCAGCTATGGTTATGTTGTAAGAAGTATCGTAACCGATGGCGACACCACGAAAAATAATACCGACGGGCAGGTTGCCTGCTCTGCATACGCCATCTGCCGGGTCAAGCTCTATTGGGTAATAATGTGGAGAGCTGATAACTGCACCGGCAACGCTATTGCCAGCAACGAAATCTTCACCGGCAACTACAAATGCAACGTCTCGTCTCTTCATATTGTCATACAAACCAACAGATCTGGTCGGGTCATATTCTGTTTCGTATGTAGCCACACCACCGACAGAATCGTCGCGAAGAAAATCTATATCAACTCTGTAATTGCCCTGGGCACCCTCTTTAAGATTAGAATCTTTGATGACCAGAACTTCGTCTTCATAACCTCTTATCTGCATTCTGAGCTCTACCGGCATAGCAAGACCTGGCAGAGAAAGCACCTGCAAATCATCCATAGTGCCAAGATTTATAGATTCCAGAATTTGAGGAGGTTTTGAGGGATTATCAGGATCTTGAACTTCAGCAAAAACATTTACGACAGATCCGCCAATATAATCCGGAACATTTACGCATCTGATAGAGATATCGTAAGTCACGGGCTCTAATTCAACTTTTGAGTAAATATCACTACTGCCGGTAAGCGCAACTTCTTTTGTCACATACAGAGGTGGATTTCCGTAGCCGGCTTCGTGTCTTACCATTACAGCAAAACTGTTTTCGGCATTGAGAGTGACACCTGTATTTCGCCATTCATCTGCAGTCATGGTATATGGCTGACCATTGAAAGAAAGGGTGAAAGATAGATCATTAGCAGATCTGTCCTTGCTGATCCATTTCAACGATTTTGCGTCAACAAGATCAATTTTGGCTGTAACAGTTGTCGGCAAAGGATTAGAAATTTTCTGAAGAGGCAGATAACCAAGATCAAGGGTTGATCCGCTCTTTACATATACTGCTTCAACTTTAGCAGAATTGCTTTCGTTACCTTCTTCATCAGTACTTGTTATTTCGGCTGGCGGATACGCTGCCTTGTTATAACCATTGGCACTGTATTCAAGAAGAACATTATCAGGCTGAACGTTTTCAAAAATGAAAACACCGTTGGCGTTTGTCGTAGTGATCATAAAGTTCAGCCCCTGCTTCACTTCTGACTTTGTCACAGCCTCTTTTGAAATCATTCTGACCATAGCGTTAGCAACCGGAATAGCGGGATTCTCCTGATCTACGATCTTGCCCACTACCGTTGCCGGTTTTACACCCAGGGCGCCTTTTTCGCAACCCATCGTAAGAAGAACACTGATTCCGGCGATTGCCAGAAACCACCCGCCCCAGAATCTAAGATTCATAGCACTTAACCTCCCGGCTGTTTGAGAAGAATTATTTCGCATAGTTAACTCAGAGGCCCAATTGTAATTATCTGGGCTTCTGTTCCATCGTCATCGATTCTGACCGCTGCCTTGTTGCTGACAACGCCGTCAGTAGTGTTATATCCGACAAAGTTGAAACTATAACCGGTTGGCACATAGTTCGTTCCAAGATCCACGACCCTCGGAGTTCCGGTTGTCCAGCCTGACGGGTTGGTAACTATGGTTTCCATCCATTTCTGACCTGTTTCTGCGCAGTAAGCGCCAACTCTGTCATTGCTGTCGATATTGTTTCCATACAGCATTATTCTGACCTCGCGCATAATCTGAGAAAAATTGTTTTTCAGCGAGAAGGTCTGATAAATGGTTCCCTGAAAGTCACCATTAGGATAAACAACTACAGGACCATTCATTCTATAACCCTTCAGTTCTACTTCAATCGATACTGAAGTGCCTTTGGGAATGCCGCTGATGGTAAACTGCTGAGCGTTTAACTGCGAAGTTGCAGTAGCGAGAATTCTGTTGCCTGAATAAGCAAAAATGTTGGCAGCAGGAGCCTCCTGAAATACCCAGCCTGGCACGTCCTGCCAGCGTCCGACAATCTGGTATGTTTCGGGCTGCATCATTATAGTGCCAAGATCTTTATCGGTTACTGCATTATCAAGAGCGATGGTTTGAGATTTAAAACCAGCAATGGTAATAACAACGTTCATACCACTTACAGAAGCCGGAATTCTGAAGCCGGTGGTCAATTCTGTTGGAAGACGATTGCTGAAGCTTTCCTGCCCAAACACGAACTGCGTGTTACCGTAGGTAATTGTCGTGCCATTGGTGGCATCCTTCAAGGTCCCCCTGATGGTTACATACTGATTTTCGAATGTCTGCACCATTCTCACCTGAGGAACAGCTGAAGTCTCATTATTGACAACTACAACCTTAATCGCGCCTGTCGCAGTCGAATCAATTGGCTGATAACCTATCTTGTCAAAAGACAGAGTCCACTCATCAGCACGCACGTCACTGAGGTGGTAATTACCATTCGAATCAGTACTGGTAAACTTGGAGGCTTTATTTCCTTCAGTTCCGGCAGTCGCTGTAATGTTGACACTGGCAACTCCTACGAGTGTCCGGCTATCAAGCACTGTGCCTGTTATGGCACCACCTTTCAACCCCAGGGTGCCGTTTTCACACCCAACAAGGCTGCCAATCAGCACAAGAAAAAGTGCTGTCAGAATCCCGATAGTTCTCGGGTTCCGCCTTTCTCTATTCATATTTACGCCTCCAGCAAGATTCTTAAAAGAGTCGGCTTCACTACCTAATCGGCTTGATTGAAGCAAAAATTAACCACAAAAAAAATCAGTTACTGATTTATTCGCAAAATAAAAAAAAATGTAAAAAAATATTCAGTTTGTTGCCGAAGCAGCCGATAGAACTTCAGAGATATTTTCTACACTTTCATGGAGGCAACCATGGTTAAACAACAAACTACCGCTAAAGGACGCTGGCTGCTGCTTGTCGTTCTTTCGCTCGCCAGCATTGTTTTTACTGGCTGCGAGAAGGGCTCGCTGGGCATCCAGGGTGGCACGATAACCGGTTACGTTATCAATTCCACCAACAATCAACCTATCTCTGAGGTTCTTGTCAGAGGTGATGGTACTACCGCTGCCGGCGCGCACGAAAACAAGAGCGTCTATACCAGTGGTGATGGCTCATTTATAATGAGTGATTTAACCAAGGGAACCTGGAACCTGTATGTTGAGAAATATGGTTACAACCTGGTTTCATCAGCAGCAACAGGAACAGATACAGCCAATATCATGGCAGCAACTGTTAATGTAAATAACGGCGAAACCGTCACTGCTCCAGTGCTTAAGATGACAAAAACAGAAGTGACAGTTAAAGGAACCCTCAAAGGTTACCCAATAGACGCCTCAACCGGCCGTCCACTGAGGAACTTCACCGTTACCCAGACAACTCCATACAACCAGAGAAAAAATAAGCTGTTCGAAACAGCTGAAGATTTCAGAGACATTGGCTGGAGCGGTCTTGAAGGCGGCAGTCATCATTATACTATTACCTGCAACAACTATGCAGAGTATTCAACAGCCGACAACGGTGGTGTTGCTGTTTCTATCGGTGCATCACCTGTAGATCTTGGCGTCGTCAAGATATCTCCGCTGACCGTAAGCATTGCCGGAACCATGCGCAACCTGCCCGGTTACATTCTCGATGCTTCGAGTAAAGATATTGTTATCTGGGCAGAAGCCGCCGGCAAAGTTGTAGCCAGCTACACCGACACCTCATCT
>SABV01000531.1 GCA_009928855.1 Erysipelotrichia bacterium
ATCCCGTTGTCCCACCCGGGTGGTGAATCTCAGGCTGACTTTGGCGCATCAGAGTATTTTGAAAACGGGCAAAAGATAGACGGGCACCACTTCGTTCTGTCTTTTCCATACAGCAATGCCGGTTTTGGTCTGCTGTATCCTGGCGAGTCAGCAGAATGCCTGCTGGAAGGTCTTCAGCAGGTATTCGAGCATATCGGTGGTGTTCCCCGCAAAATCTGGTTCGACAATGCTTCAAGTATCGTCAGCAAAATCAAAGAAGACGGAGAGCGTGTCTGCACAGAGCTTTTCCTCAGATTCAAGAATCACTATAATTTCGATGTGGCCTTCTGCAACCCGTCTGCTGGCAATGAAAAAGGCAATGTCGAGAACAAGGTTGGCTACATCCGTCGCAACATGTTCGTTCCGGCACCGGAGTTTCTTGATGTAGAGGCTTTCAATCGGCAGCAGCTGAAGCGTTGCGAAGAAGACATGCAGCGCCAGCACTATCATAAAAACAAGTCGATATCAGAACTGTTTGCTGAGGAAAAGGCTCTGCTGTTGCCGCTGCCGTCTACCAGATTCGAAGTCTGCCGATATGTTTCTGCCAAAGCCGACTCCTGCGGCAGGATTCGCCTGGATGTCGATCGAGTGTATTCCACCAGTCCATCAATGGCGGGTTCCTCGGTTACTGTTAAGATCACAGCTCATCGCATACATATTCTCGATGCTGAAATGAAGGATATCGTCGCGCATAAAAGGCTTTACGGTAATCAGCATGAAAGAATGTGCTGGTTGCCATATCTGAGCCAACTGTCCAAAAAGCCGGGAGCATTGAAATACACGCCCGTTTATGCAATGCTGCCGCAGAATCTTCAGGAGTGCTTAAAAGCCGTTTCAAAGAGTGATTGCGGCAAGATACTGAAGACGTTGTCAGATCTTACAAAACGACATGGCTTTAAAAGCGCTATGACAGCCATGAGCAAAGCTATCGAGGTTGGCGTAACAGATTCCGACAGCATTATCGCAACATTCAACCGCATCAACAGCATTGATCTGAATCTTAAGCCAGTTGGACTGCCGGACAGTATTCCAGAAATACCTCCTGTAAGTTCAAGTGCCGCTGACTATGATTCATTGCTGAAAGGGGGCAGTCAGTAATGTTTGAAAATGAAATAACCGATTGCTGCAAGGCCCTTAAACTGGGGGCAGCGATGGCCCAGACCAGTAAAAGCATTGAAGCGGAAACCCATCAGGAGTTCCTGTATAAAATCCTGCTTGAGGAGATAAAACGCAGAAATGAAGCGAAGCGAGTGAGATACCTGAATACTGCCGGCTTCTATTCGATCAAAACCTTTGAAGGGCATCGTTTCGATGAAGTCAAACTGCCTGCGGCATTATCACCAGACAGCATTAAAACTGGCGAATTTATCGATCGCAAGGAAAACCTTGTGCTTTACGGCAATGTTGGCACCGGTAAGACTCACATGGCCACTGCAATCGGTGTAAATGCATGCAATGCCGGAAAAGAAGTGAAGTTCTTTCGAACTGCCGCGCTGGTAAATTATCTCAGCGAACAAAAAAGCAAAGGAAACCTGACAAAGGTTCTTAAAGCGATCAATAAAGCGGATCTGCTTATACTCGATGAGTGGGGCTATGTGCCGCTTGAAAGAGACGGGGCCAGACTGCTTTTCCAGGTCATCTCCGACTGCTACGAGAAACGAAGCGTGATTCTCACAACGAATCAGGAGTTCAGCAAATGGATCACGGTCTTCTATGATGAGCAAATGACCGCGTCAATCATAGACAGGATTGTGCATTACGGGCATCTGGTAATTTTCGACGGGCCAAGCAACCGTCTGAAAGGAGCGCTGATGAAAAACTGAAATTCCCTACCCGTTCCTCGCAATGGCTTTTTGCAAAATTAGGGAAATTTATGTTGCAAAATACACTGCCAGCATTGCCGGGCGAAAAAACCAGCATCATTCAATTCCATTCGGTCGCTGACGATTTCACCGAACAGGTTCTTCCGATTGCTGGCACAAATGGT
>SABV01000532.1 GCA_009928855.1 Erysipelotrichia bacterium
TCGCAGCTGTGGCATAGTCTTTGAGTCTGAAGTTCGACTCTGCAATGTAGAATTGCAAAGCCTGTTTTTTGTCATCTGGGCAGTTGGCAAGCGCCTGGGTTAAATGTTTGAGTGCCTGTTCAAAAAGGCTCTGATTAAATTTGCCAATGCCGGTCTGAAGTTCGCATTCAAATCGCTGTGCATCGGTGAGGGAAGCTTCTTTGAGAAGTTCTTCGTAGACTCTTATGGTCTGGTCGGTATCCATATTGTATTTGACCATCAGAAAAGCCCGTTTAAGGTTGGCGTCGATCCAGAGCGGGAGGTCTTTGCGACTGACTCTGGCAAAAGCTTCTACGGCAGATTTAGGATTATTGTCGTTGCTGTGTGACCATGCGAGGCCATAAGCGGCGCGATCTCTGAATATGCTGTCGGGGTGGTCTTTCAGCTGCTTGCTGTAGAGACCTGCTGCCTTGACATAATTTTTCTGGCGGTATTCGCATTCTGCCAGCCAGAATAAAGCGCCGTCAGCCTGCGAAAAAACTTTTGGCTCAGAGAGAAGTCGTGTCAGAACTTTGGCGGCTTCTTCATGCAGGTGGCGTTGAACCAGACCCAGCGCGTATCTATACTGCTCTCTTTGTTCGGGAGTGTCGGCAGGCAGGGCCGTAAGTGACGCGAACGAAATTGTCAGGCTTAAGATCAGCGAAGCTGCAAACCGGCAGGGCTGTTTTTTTTGATTATGTTTTTGCAAGGTCTTGTTCTCCGTTATGAGCTCAGTTGTCGTTTTTGTCGTCAGACTCTTTATCGCGGTCATTCGAATTTTTCTGGGCGTCTTTGAATTCTCTGATGCCGCGCCCCATGGCTTTTCCTATTTCGGGGAGTTTGCCCGGTCCAAAAAGGATCAGGATAATAACCAGAATCACTACCAGTTCAGTAAAACCTATTCCCATAATATGCCTCCCCGGGCTAAAGCCTGAGGGCAATTTTAGCACTTAACCCCGTACCCTTCAAGGCTATAATTTTTTGAACAACGAAGCAGATTGACAAACATGCCCGGGTGATTTAACTTAGTGGTATGTTACCAAGAAAAGCATTAACAGTACTCTTAGCAGGGTTTTTTATTATCGTTACGCTGGCATCCGGGGCGGCTGCCCAAATTGTTGATACCGATGGGCTGCTGGTTGACATACCAGAACCACCCGGTGCCAGGTCTGAACTTCCTTCGCCTATACCTATGGTGTATGAATTCATGGGTGGCCTCATGGCAGGCGAATATGACATCTGTCTGGCCAATTTTGATGTTCAGACATTTTTGTCGCTGATCTTCGATCGCCAACTGCAGCGCATGGACGAGGCAGAATACCGCGAACTGTTTTCTTATCAGATTCAGACACATCGCAACGAGTTCAGGTTTCTTGCCAAGATCATGAACCGTGTTGCCGGTGGTGCAAAGATAAATTATTCTGATCCCCGTTATCACAAAAAAGTGCAGAGCAAAGTGGTCATAAAACTTGATACCACTCTGGGCAAGTTTGACTTCACCGTTTATTGTCGCTTCATCAAAGACCGCTGGTTTATTTATGACTATGTTCTCAATAACCAGCGCCTTACAACCTCTTTTAAAGATGCTCTTAAAGGTGTGGGTATCGATAATTATGTTGCCGGTCTGAAGCCTTTTTATGGCGAAAAACGCGGTTTCAGGCCATTACGCAATAAAGATTTTGAGTTCAGTTTTATGGTGCCTAACGACTATCAGCTGCGCGAAAATATCAGCCCGGCTTTGCTCGCTTCGTTAGGCGCTTTTGGTGGTCAGTTTCTTCTGCATGTTCAGGCTGCAACCTATGATGCCCCGCAGAACCTCGCGCAGGTTGGCAAAGCAATCAAAGAGAGCCTCATGCCTTTTAGCCCGCGCCTCTTCGATCAGTGGAAATCTGAACTAGCCGGCGTCGAAATCGGTAACGTGCTCTTTCACTTTTTGAAGAATAACAAACGTCTTTACACTCACATGGTGCTGATTCCGCTCGGCAAAAAGCTTGTGGTGCTGAATTT
>SABV01000533.1 GCA_009928855.1 Erysipelotrichia bacterium
ACGCAGCACAGGCCAGCCCTGAGCGAGTAACACAAGATCGAGTTGTTGATATTATTCAGGCGGCGGTAATTCTTGCTGAACAACTCAAAGCAGATCGGCGGGCGGCAGACCTGGAAGAACTCGACAAAGCTTTTAATACTGTCACGGATGCCGAGAGATCAGGCGATGAAAGCAGCTTTGCCTATGCCCTGAATGAACTTGAAGCGCTTGTAATTGAATACAGCCCGGCGGCAGAAAAGGCGGCTGCATGATGGCCAGCCTGAACCATGACGAAATCTTGTGCAAGGCAATCAATCTTTCTGAAACATTCAGAAGGAACGGCAACCGGCAGAGCTACAAGCGGCTTGAACGATTGTTTGTGAAGCTTCACGACTCGAAGCGGGCGGGCAACGTAAAGGAGCTGGCCAGCGTAGTAAAAGAACTTGCTGCGATGCTTCGACACTTCGGGAAGATCAGACAAAAATGGTTGCAGGCATGACTAGATTAATACTCTTTCTGACTTGCGCCAGCCTGTATAGTTTGGTTGTCTGGCAGCGCTGGAAGTAGCCCCAGGAGCGGCGCGGGCGGGGGTGGTCGAAAAGTTCAGAACCTCATAGGCAAAGACCGAACGCGGTAGCAAAATTTTCACTCAGCCATAACTTTAACTCGATACACATTGAAAGGGGGCCATTCATGGCAAGACCAAAAAAACCGACAAATCTAAAAATATTGCAGGGAACCTACAGAAAAAGCAGGGCAAACAAAAACGAACCAAAGCCGGAAATCGACATTCCTGAGCCACCAGCATTTTTAACAGATCGAGCGCTTGAAGAATGGAACCGGGTAGCACCGGAGCTAAAAAACCTTGGCCTGTTATCGCGTATTGATTGCATGGCGCTGGCTGGCTATTGCGCGGCAGTTTCACGCCTATGGCTGGCAGAAGAACGATTAAAAACCGAAGGCTTAACCGTCATAAATGAGCGCGGCAAGACAATTAAAAATCCGCTGGTTGATGTCGCAAACGCAGCAGCAAAGCAAATTAGCATGTTTGCCAGTCAGTTTGGTATGAGTCCATCGACCAGAGGCAATGTTCAGGCCGAAAAGCCCGACGATGATTACAACCCTTTGTCAAAGTTCAAAAAGAAATCGGCATACAAAGACCCTCTCGACGAGTTTCTTTGATCGAAAAGACAATTTAACAGGCACACAAACCCGCTTTTTCGGCGGGTTTTGCCTTTTCTCGAAGCCACAAACAAGAGCCCGGTAACGCCTTGCCGGGCTCAAGACAACAGAGCCGGGGAGACTGGCCGCCACTGAATATAATACCCTGCAAAGTTTTGTGGTGGGGGAAGTTCAAAAGACTCTGCCGCTTAGTTGCGAGTGGTTAGCATGGCCGCTATTGATTTTGTTTATTGTTGCCGATAGAATTACAAATAAGCAACCTGGAGCCTGAAAGCATGACGAAAGACCTGATACCGGCAAACCTTGAAACACGCATTTATACCATACGTGGCCAGAAAGTCATGCTTGATTCAGACCTTGCCGAGCTTTACCAAGTAGAAACTAAAGCGCTAAAGCGTGCGGTAAGACGGAATATAGACCGCTTTCCAGATGACTTTATGTTTGAGCTGACCAAAGAAGAGGCGGAAGAATCAAGGCGCCAAAATGGCACCTTGAACACCAAACGAGGCCAAAATATCAAATATTTACCATACGCTTTTACTGAGCAGGGTTTGGCGATGTTATCCGGTGTTTTAAACAGCCCGGTTGCCGTAAGGGTAAATATTGAAATCATGCGAACTTTTGTAAAAATTCGTGCTATTGCGGCAATACATGGCGAATTTAGCATTAGATTGACTGAGCTTGAAAAGACGGTCAAATCCCAGGGAAAGAGCATTGATTTTATTCTCGACCTGATCGACAAAGAACTGAAAAAGAAGAAAATCGGCTTCAAGACAAAGTAAACCAGATCGAACTTGCCGAAGATCATGCATGGCAATCAACAGAAATTTCGTGGCGGCCAGAAAAATTTTACAAATATTT
>SABV01000534.1 GCA_009928855.1 Erysipelotrichia bacterium
TCCGATAACAGTCTGCGCCGCAATATCCTGAAAATTTCTGAAGAGACTTTTCAGCTGGTCAGATACCTTTTGCAGCAGTCTCGCTCTGGCAAGCGCATTGCCGCAAACCGTGGCTTTTTCCTGCTTCAGGATCTGAACGCCATGCTCGACGAATTCGAAAGCCACCTTGAGAATTTTTTCGATGGCAGGCGCGATAACAGCCTGTTGCAGCGCTCAAACCATCTTATTGGCGAAATGGACAGTAAAATCGATGATGCGGTCGCCGAACTCACCAGACTTGCCGACCACCTGCATTCGTTTCTCGAAATCGGCAGCGTATTTCAGGCTGAAACCTACGAACAGATTATTTCGCAGCTGCAGAGCTATAATCAGGAATGGCTGGCAAAACTCAATTCATTTTCCGGTCGCTTCTTTTCGCGACTGCTCGCCTTAGAAAAACACCTCTGCTTCGATGAATTCGTCTCTGCAGTTGGCTTGTGCTCACAAAATGACGGGCTCGTCGAACATGATCCGGCCTTAAAAATCAGTTTGATTGTCGCATTTTTCGACCCTGCCAGCGGTCGCCTCGATTTCTATTGCCGCCGTGTCAACGATGAACTGCACTATGCTATCAGGCGTATCAGCAATTACATCAGACTCCGTGACGACAGAACTTTCCGTATTCAGCAACTGCGGCAGCGCCTGCTTGAGATGACAACTGCCTCCCCAAAGACCTGTTCAGACTGGATAAACAACTTTTTCTCGCCGGCAATTGTGCCTTCATTAGCTGCTACCGGCACCCCCGATGAAAAAAGCCAGGCGCCCCAGCCCCGGCGCAGCGCCAGCAAAGGAACAACCGCCAGGTCGGCGCAGGCCATTTCCACCAAAAAGCTCAGTATTGAAGCCAGCCGCGAGCTTGAGAAGTATAAAATCGAAATGCTTAACGAGTTTTTCTTCAGCCGTGTTCTTGACGGCAGAGACGAAAATCAGGCCAGTAGGGCGGTTTTCGAAAATATTGACGACGTAAAAAAATATATGCAGGGGCTTAAACTGGCACTTATAAAGAGCCGCAAAGCTGCTGAAAATCTTAAATTTGAGTTTTTGAAACCGCAATCCGCCTCGCAACTGGCGCAGTTTCAACTCTCTGATTGCGATTTTGACTGCCCTGACCACCTGATAAGGAAAAAGAACGATGGACTTTGAAACCGGCGACAATGAACAGATCGAGAAGATTGGCCGTGAGACTTTTATGCCGATACTCAACATTCTGACCGAAAACCCTTTTTTTTACGCCAGTGATGACCCGGTGCGCTTCAATAGCCTGCGTCGTCACAAAAGTGCCTTCGAGAAATTCTTCAAACGCTTTTTTGACTGGCGCCTTTATGTTGACTCGAAAATGGCACGCCTGATTCGTGATCGTAGCTTCAACCCCTCTTTAAAAAGCGCTCATAAAAGAGTTTTTAATCTCACAGGTCGGGTAGAATGCATTCTTTTTATGATTCTGCTCGAATTTTACGAACATGAGTGTGAAGAACAGAGCCTCAGCTACGATGACGCCGATAACATCAGGTTTGCTTTCGGCAGCTATTTTGATTTTGTCAGAAAGGTTTTTGTTGATCGAAACATCGAACAACGCCTCACCGAACGTGAATTGGATGTGGAGGCCAGAAATCTGCTGCGCAAGCTCGAACAATACCGCTTGATAAGCGTTGTAGAGCGTGATGGGCAGTTTGCCGGTGGTGCTGACGAACTGCTGATCGAAGCGCTTCCCGGTTTAAACTGTTACGAAAGCAGAAACCTGGCGGCCCGGGTTATCGACAAGACTTTTGGTGCTGAAGATCAGGAATTTGAAGATACTACTGCAGAAAATGCTGAGCAGGCTAATGCAGCTTCAGAAGCGGAGAAGATTAGATGAGTCGGAATTTTATTTTAAAGCGCATCAGGCTCCTTAATTTTCATAACTTTCTTGATGAAACAATAACCCTCAATGGGCACCTGTTTCTGCTCGGCGGCAATGGCTCGGGCAAAACCACAATTCTTGAT
>SABV01000111.1 GCA_009928855.1 Erysipelotrichia bacterium
TATCTTTTTAATTATAAGAGCCTGGTTTGCGAGTATTTTTTTTATGGCAGGCTGCAGATCGGTAGAAAAAGAATCTATGTCAGATTCCATCAAGGCAAGAGCCTTGAAAAAATCAGCTTCAATGGCTTCCGACCAGTTTTTCCAGTCTTCTCTGGTAATTTTTTCGGGTTTGAAAGCCGGGTCGATGTTTTCTCTGGCGAGCAAAGCATGCAGCTCGCCTACACGCCGCCCAAGAAGCTGAATTTTCGACAAATAAAATTCATGCGAAAACTCGGCCGATTTTTTTTCTTCCTCGCTACTACCAGGTGTTTCGATCAAACAGGTTTCAATAAATCGATAAAGATAATTCAAAGTAAAATTCCAGCAATCACTCTGATTATCTACAAACTCCTGCAATATGCCAAGAGAAACAACTCTGCCATCGTCGTAAATCAGCTCCATAGCGCCGGCAACCCTGGCAATGCATGTAAACTGCTGAGACTCGGTCAAAAATTTTCCCATCTGCAATTCTGGATTTTCTCCGTCAGCAACCTGCCGGTAAATTTTAAAAATGAACTTTTCACCAAAAAATACTGAGGTATTGCTCTGCTCAATGACCGGGCGCCGAATATCTGCTGCAAAGCCATTCTGTAAAGCATTCATCACACTGGTATGAGAGAATTTTAAAACAGCGCCTTTTAGCGGTATCACAGTGTTGTTTTGCATACAGTTCAGAATCGACCGGCAGAATTCATCGCTGCCAAGCGAATCAATGATGCAGCCCATTTCGTTCTGTTGGCGAGTTTTGGCTAGAACCCAGACGCTTGCAGCCTTTAATAAAGCAGATTCATTATCCCAGGTCAGATGGCACGGAAAAAAATATTTCTGCTCGCCGCCATCGATAAAATGCACCATTATAAACGCAAGACCCCAGCTGACAGAGTCTTTTGAAGCAACAACACCAACAGGATCGAGAGAAATATGAGAGAACTGCCTGTTCTTGCCGGCAAACCAGCGCTTTCTGGTAAAATATTGCGTAATAGCTTCAAGCAGCAGTTTTTCACGTCTTTTATCAGCCAGAAGCTTTTGCAAATCCGCCAGCTGCTTATCTCCTGCCTGGGCTCTGAATACCAGCACAGGCAATTCATAATGAGCCAGCTCATCAAAACTCTGCCAGGCAGGCCCGGTGGCTGTAATAGAAAGTTCGAACCAATAAAAACCATAGGCAGCCAGACTCAACTGATATGGTTCGTCTGAAATTGTCGGAAACTGGTTTTTTCCCAGCATTTCGACAGGGGTATAGCCCTTGAACTTTTGAAGATCAAGATGCACCGGCTGAGCCGACCGCGAAAGATTGGCAACACAAAGAATATTACCATCCGCATGATTACGCACAAAAGCGAGAATATTGCGATTCGCAGGTTTGATAAATTCAAGAGTTCCTTCGCCGAAAGCTTTAAACTGCTTGCGCACACTGATCAGGCGCTTCATCCAGTTTAACAGCGATGAAGGGTTGCGCTTCTGCGCCTCAACGTTGACCGCCTGAAACCCTGTTATCGCTTCCATGACTGGCGGCAGAAAAAGCCTTTCAGGGTCAGCCGCAGAGAATCCACCATTGCGGTCAGGTGTCCATTGCATGGGAGTTCGAACACCATTGCGATCGCCCAGAAAAAGGTTGTCGCCCATGCCAATTTCATCGCCATAATAAATAACCGGCGAACCACAGATAGAGAGCAATAAAGCATTCATCAGCTCTATCTTGGCGCGACTGTATTCCATCAATGGCGCAAGTCGACGGCGGATTCCCACGTTTATCCGAGCCCTGGGCTCATTTGCGTAAGCCTCATACATGTAGTCACGTTCTTTATTGGTAACCATTTCGAGAGTCAGTTCGTCATGATTGCGCAAAAACACGGCCCACTGGCAATTTGGCGGAATATCGGGAGTCTGCTTGAGAATTTCCACAATGGGAAAACGTTCTTCGAGAGCAAGCGCCATATAAATTCTCGGCATAAGAGGAAAATGAAATGCCATGTGACATTCATCACCGTTACCAAAATACTCGGCAGCATCTTCAGGCCACTGATTGGCTTCTGCAAGAAAAATCCGATCCTGATAATGGGTATCCATCTCGCGCCGAAAAGTCTTGATTATTTCATGGGTCTCAGGAAGGTTTTCGCAGTTTGTACCATCGCGCTCACACAAATACGGAACAGCGTCGAGCCTGAGCCCGTCTACTCCAAGATCCAACCAGAATTTCATCACCGAAACCAGCTTCTTCACGACCTGGGGGTTATTAAAATTCAAATCAGGCTGATGCGAAAAGAAACGATGCCAGTAATATGACTTGGCAACCGGGTCCCATGACCAGTTCGAAGTTTCTGAATCGGTAAAAATTATACGGGCATCTTTGTATTTATCGTCGTCATCGTTCCAGACATAAAAATTGCGCCGATTCGAACCCTTTGGTGCCCGCCGTGCGGCCTGAAACCATGGGTGCGCATCTGAAGTATGGTTGACAACAAGTTCTATGATTACTCTGATGTTTCTGCTATGTGCCTCGCGTAAAAAACGGCGAAAATCAGCCAGAGTTCCGTATGTCGGGTGTATATCAAGATAATCGGCAATATCATAACCGTCATCACGCAAGGGTGACGAAAAAAAAGGCAGCAGCCAGATGGTGTTAACTCCCAGGTTTTGAATATAATCAAGTTTTTGCGTTAAGCCGGGAAAATCACCAATGCCATCACCGTTGCTGTCATAATAAGCCTTGACATGAACCTCATAGATAATGGCATTTTTAAACCAGAGCGGGTCGCTTGCAAGAACACGTTTATCTGATCTCCTGTTCATTTTATTACTCCCTGCACAAACATGACGGGTCTGAGGCAATCAATCATTCGCAATGAATAACTGCAGCAGTGCCCGGTTGCAAAAAAACAGACCCGGCCGATTGGTTTAACCGGTGATTCTGAAGCAAAACCTGCGGTGATGGGCCGGGCATAAGCAATTCGCCAACATGCTCACCCGCATTCACAATAAGGCTTAATCTGCCGCAAGAATAAACATAAAGTTTTCGTACATCGTCGATTATCTCGAAACAGCGCCTATCAGAGCGAATTTCTTTGATATATTTCAGTCTCAGGGCAACAAGGCTTCTATACCAGGCAAGCATTTCGGCGTGGCTTCCAGAAGCGATTTCTTCCCACTTAAGAATACTTTTGGCGAAGGTCTGCGCCGACTGAGGATCAGGGACTCTTCTCGCAGACCCGTGAGCCGCCGGATACTCGCGCCGACGCCCTTCCCTTACCGCTCTGGCAAGTTTTTCGTCTGTGTGATCTGTAAAATAAAGAAAAGGCGACGAAGCAGCCCATTCTTCGCCCTGAAAAATCATGGGAACATAAGGCGACATGAATAACAAAGCCGCGGCAATCTGGCAAAATTCAAAAGAAACAAGATGACACAAGCGCTCGCCAAAGGCTCGATTACCAACCTGATCGTGGTTTTGCGTGCATACGACAAAGCGCCAGGGATCAACATTGCGAACAGCACGTCCATGACGACGTTTTCTTGCCACCGAATATTTTCCGTCATAAACGAAAGCATTTCTGAGACACTTTTTGAGGTCGATAGCTCCCGAAAAATCACGGTAATAACCATGAGACTCACCGGTCAGCATTACATGAACCGAATGATGAAAGTCGTCCAGCCATTGAGCGCCAAGGTTATAGCCACCTGAGCGTACCGAACGTATCAGCTTCGGATCGTTCAGATCACTTTCGGCAATCAGAACAAAACTTTTGCCGGTCTCGGCAGCAAGCTCATCAACGCGTTTCTGCATTTCTTCAAGAATGTGAGTGGCCGAAAAATCATATATTTCATGAACCGCATCAAGGCGAAGGCCATCAAAATGAAAATCGCGCAACCAGCCAAGAGCGTTTTCAATAAAAAATTCACGCACCTGATCGCTGAAACTGCCGTCAAAATTTACCGCTTTACCCCATGGCGTGTGGTATCGATCCGAGAAGTAGGGCGCATACTGCTCAAGATAGTTTCCATCAGGGCCCAGATGGTTGTAGACCACATCAAGAATTATCGACAAACCTCTGGCATGGCAAGCGTCAACAAGCTGTTTTAATTGAGTTGGTGTGCCATAGGCCTTGTGAGAAGCGCATAAGCCCACACCATCATAACCCCACCCATGATTACCGGGAAAAGCAGCTATCGGCAGCAGTTCAATGTGAGTAACGCCGAGATTTATAAAGTGATCGAGACGCGCCTGCAAAGCAGCATAAGTGCCTTCTTGAGAAAAAGTACCAACATGCAGCTCGTAAATCACCGCATTTTCAAGACCCGGGGCTTTCCAATCCTGATCGTTCCAGGCAAACTCTTCGACCCAGCGTTGCGAATGGCCGTGAACCCCTTCGGGCAGAAACGGCGAGGCCGGGTCTGGAAAAGGCCCACGACCATCAATTTTATAGGCGTATAAGAGAGGGGGCTGCAGATTCTGCAGTTCCAGCTGCCAATAACCGTTGTCTACCGGCATCATACTGTATTCAATATCGCCGATACAAAGTTCGACTTTTTTAGCATTCGGCACCCAGACGCGAAATCTGCCCATTTTCATTCACCCTTTTTGAGTCTGCTTTTAATAAGCACTGCCACCGGAAAATCTCTAAGCAGGTCTTTTATTTTATTCGAACCACCGGCAAAACAGTTGCCAGAGAAAATATCCTGCCATTTTCCGTCAGAAAGAATTATTCTGGTGTTGTCCCAGCGGTTTTTAAGCTCTAATCTCAACAGGGGCACTATAACAAGCACTTCTTCGCCACGCATGTAAGCGACAATATTTTCTGAATAGCTGCCCAGAATCTCAACAGGAATGTAACTGTCAGGCTCGTTAAAAACGGGGTAATTTCGGCGCATCTCAAGAATTGTTTTAATCAGAAATAATTTAGGCAAGCCCTCTTCGTGACAACGCAAGATTTCACCGCAGTCCATATTCTCAAGCTTTTTCAACAACGCATAATTAGCCGTCAGGTCTAGCGGACGCCTGTTATCAGGGTCTACCAGACTGTTATCCCATATTTCATTGCCCTGATAGATGTCGGGCAGACCAGGTGCCGTAAGCTTGAGCGTCGCTTGCGAAAGTGAATTTAAACGCCCGGCAATCACAAGTGGTTTAACGAAATTTTCTAATGCAACAATAAAGTCAGCGTCTGAATAGAGCTTTTCGATAAAATTTTTTAAATCCGCTTCAAATTTGTGATCGGGTTTGGCCCAGTCTGAGTGCACCCTGGCCTCTCGCACCGCTTTTTGCATGTATTGCTCAATTCTTTTTTGACTGATCGGCCATGCACCAACCAATGTCTGATAAAGCAGATATTCAGTATTAGAATCGAGACAACAACCAACCCGATATTTTTTATTCATCTCTACCCAGCTTTTTAACTCATTTATCCAGGCTTCAGGAATTTCGCTCAAAAGATTAAGACGGGCACGCACGTCTTCGCTGCGTTTGGTATCATGAGTCGAACTGGCCAGCATTGTTAAAGGCTGATTCTTTGCGGTATATTCGCACCATTGATGAAAATCTATCACCGAAACGTGTGATTCAAAAGGGTGTCCTCCCACTTCGTTAAGCGAAACCAGCGGGTTATAAATGTAAAAAACGGTATCTTCAACGCTTTTGGCCATAACCGGCCCGGTAAACTGCTGAAATCGCCTTACAAACTGGTTTTCTCGCTCACCTTTAAACTTCAGCAGCAAAATATCTGCCACAAAATCAAAAATATATTCGCCATGCTCTGGCCGCCTGGACTTTGCCAGGTGGACGGCCGCCAGAATATGCTTTTTATCAACCTCACTGATTTGCCCGATTTCGGGTTGAATATACGTACGATAGACAGAAAAAGCCGCCGCTACCTCTGCAATCGTCTGATAAAGCTGGGCATAAGCAAAATCACGGTAACGCCGGTGATTTTCGCATATTTGCGCTAAATCAGAAGCCAGACGACTGATTTCACTGCCAAGCAGGTCTTTGATGACTCTTATTTTTCTCTGATGCACAAGTTCATCAAAAACAACACGGTCTTCGATGATTTGCTCCCAATATTCCTGCAGCCGCCTCAAACCCTCAGGATTAACGAACAGACCGTTGACAAGATTAAGAAAATCATAGCCGGTAGTGCCTGAAATCGGCCAGTCAGGATTTAAAACCTCGTTACGCTCAAGTATTTTTTCGGCATAAATCAACGCACCCGGGCAGGCTTTACGCAACTTTGTAAAATAACCGGTCGGATCATACAACCCGTCGGGGTGATCAACACGAAAACCATCTATTTTACCGGCTTTTTCAAGATCGAGAACCAGCCGGTGAGAATCGTTAAAAACCTGCTCGTCTTCCATTCTGAGGCCGACCAGCGAATTAATATTAAAAAAACGCCGGTAACCAACCTGGTAGGTCGAAAGTTTCCAGTAAGCCAGCTTGTAATTCTGCCTGCCAATCAGGTTATCAAGCAAATCATAATCACTATTGATAACATTGATAGCCGCATTGATCGCTTCTTTGAAGTTCTGAATACTGTGACAAAAATTTCTCAGCAGCTTGTTCAATACTTTCTGGTCGCGTGCGCGGCGCTCTATTTTTTCTATATCACGAGAAGCGGCTAAGGGAAGCGCGTGAAACGAGTCGGCAAGATAACCAAGTTCTTCAATGCCGCTCTGTTGCTGTGCTATACCAAGAATAACAGCAACAGACCTGGGAGCCACCGGAAAAATATTTTCGTGATAATGCAGAGTGAACCTGCCGTAATCGTGCCTCAGTTCAAATTCACCCGCCTCAAGTACAATGCCGTAATGATCGCCAAGAACCGGAAGCAAAATAAGATTCGTGTGGTGGTCAGATTCAAAATGCCAGTCGACGTCAAAAAATCTCGCATAATTGCTGGATGGGCCGTTTTCAAGAACATCCCACCACCATGGGTTTTCAGGGCCACCGATCGCCATGTGGTTTGGCACGATATCGAGAATTATTCCCATTTCTACTTTTTTCAGCTCTGCAACGAAAGCTTCAAAACCTTCCATGCCCCCAAGCTCTGTATTTATATGGGAGTGGTCGATAACATCGTAGCCATGAGAGCTTTTTTTAACGGGCTGAAGACATGGCGATAAATAAATATGACTGATGCCAAGAGCATGAAAATACTCGACAAATTCACTGGCTGCAGCAAATCCAAACTCTGGGTTGAGCTGCAGACGATAAGTCGCACCGGGATAAAATTTCATTTTATCTGGTCTCCCCTCAAACAGGCTCTCGTTTTTTTTATAATAATTATCTTCTCACTTTTTATATAAAAAAAGCAAATAAGCCTCTGTAGAGTTAAAACAATTTTTCTCGCACATGAACTGGCAGATTTAATAAAAAGCTCTGGGAGCTTGTGGTGTTTAGTGGTATCTTTATCTGCCGGGTCAGACTTTGCCTGCTGCATATTTTGAATTTTCGAGGGGTGGTTCTTTTTTATGGTGGCTAAAAATCAATTCAAAATTGACATTCAGATACAGAAAGAACTTGAAGATCTCGTTACCGACCTCAGATCAACGTTGATCACCAAACGGTTAAAAGCCGTTAAAGCTCTCGGCCGCCTTAAAACACCTGTTGCCGTAGAACCTCTCACCATGGTTCTTGGTGACCGTTCACGTGAAGTGAGATGCGCCGGCATAGAAGCCCTCTCGCTGATTGCCCCATCTAATCTTTCTGAAATCCTCGCACCTCTGGTGCGTGATAAATCGGCAGACGTAAGGCTGCGCGTCGCACACGCGCTCGGCACCTGCGACAAGCAGGATGCAACAGATAACCTGATGATGCTGATGCGTGACATTCGCGATGAAGTGGCTAACATGGCGGCAAAAAGCCTCGCCCGCCACCCCAAAGCGAGTCTGGCGCTTCTTATAAGACAATTTGGCGATAAATCATGGAAAATCAGGTCAAGGGCAGCAGCAGCCATAACCCGCATAGGAAAAGGCGCGACCGAAGCCCTGAAATCAGCCATAGAAGACAACGATTCCAACGTAAGATTCTGGTCAGCTATCTGTCTCGGGCATCTTAGAGATCGGGCCAACACCAGAACCCTTCTTGAGAAACTGCGCGACCGCGACATTGGCGTCAGAATTGCGGCATTGCGTGCCCTTCGCGAAATTGGTGATCCCAATGTTGCTGCGAAGCTTTTTGAAGCCCTTTCGCAACCTTCTGAGCAGATCAGAGACCTGATTTATGAAATTTTAAAAGATTTCGGCACCCATTCTATACCATATCTGATGGACTCGCTCTCAAACGAATACTGGATGGGCCGTTCGCTTGCCGCCCAGGCGCTTACCGACATGGGCAGCGAAGCGGTTTTTCCCCTTGTCGCCGCGCTTGAAAGTCAAGATAAAGAGCGACGTTACTGGGCAATCAAGATTCTTGGCAAAATGCACGAAAAAGCCGCTTACACAGAAATCAGAAAATTTTTATCAGACCCCGACCCTGAAATAAGAATGGCCGCTCTTGAATCTATGAGCCATTACCTCAACCCCGATGCGATACCGAACATCATCGAGCGTTTTCTCGACCCGGCATGGGTAGTGCGCAAACATGCCTGTCGTGCCATAACGAAGTTCGGCAGCAAAGCGGTGCCGAACCTTCTCAAATCGCTGAGCTCAGCCGAAGAAGACGTGCGTTACTGGTCGCTGCGCTCACTGGGCGAAATAAAACCCAAAGGTGTTTACCCCCACCTGGTGCGCCTGTTCAAAGATCGCTCCTGGACAATTCGCAAAACGACCTCAGATGTTCTTGGTAACTATGGCGAAGACGCCCTCATGGAACTTACCGCCCTGGCCGGCGATTCATCAGATTCTGAAACGCAATACTGGGTTCTGCGCTCGCTCGGCAAAATCAAAGCTAATATCTCGCTACCGCTCCTTTTCAAGGCACTCGAAGATCCCTCTGAATCGATCAGAGATGCCGCCCAGAAGGCTCTTGCCAATTATGGCAGCGAAATAATTGACGATCTTTTTTCGCTCTTTAAAAGCGAAAAGCGTCGTCTTCTTGAAAGCGTATGCAACACATTTCATCGCATCGGAGCCGAACTTATGGTTCCGAAGCTTTGCAAAAATCTCGGCAAATTCGATGAACACGTCAATTACTGGATACGCAAAACGCTGGTTGGTTTTCAAAAAGAAGCAAGACCTTTCGTATTGCAGCTTCTCGAAGGCAAATCAGAAGAAATCAGGCGTCAGGCTATACTCTGCCTGGGCCAGATAGGCGAGGCAAAAGACAGCGAAATCATTCAACCCCACCTTAAAGATGAATTCTGGCCGGCCCGTATTGCCACCGCCGAAACTCTCGGCCTTCTCGGAGACGCTTCTGCAGTACCGTCATTGAGCGAAAGTCTTGAAGATGACGATGAAGACCTGGCAATGGCCGCCATAATATCACTCGGGCAAATCGGCGATGAGCGAGCTGTTCCCGGTCTGATTTCTACCTTGCAACGCGAATCATGGGCTCTCAAGTTTCAGGCAATCAGAATCCTTGGCGAAATGCGTGTAAACCGTGCATTTATCGACCTGCTTAAACTGCTCGACGAAGATAACCTCGACCTTAAAAATCATATAATCAAAGCGCTGGCAAGAATTTCACACCCGCGCTGCTACGAAGAACTAAAAACACGCTTCGACAAAGAAAAAGACCCCGAATCGAGAATGACATATATAGAAGCCCTCGCTGAAACAGGAAATCCCGCGATAGTTTCTGAATTCATAAAGCTGGCACAACCCGAAAACGGCTGGGATGAACGCCGTGTCGCCATAAAAGCTCTCGGCATAATGAAGGCCACAATTGCGAAACCAGTATTGATACAGGCCCTTAAAGACAAAGATCCTATAATCAGCCGTGAAGCTCTGGCCGCACTAGAATCAGTTCTGCCACCTGAAGAATTTCAGAAAACAGAAAAAGCCATTGCCGCCGCACGTAAAAAGCAGGAGCTTTTTCAGAAAGCTTTTAATGACGGAATGCAGCACATGCGGCTTGGTGCGATGAGTGAAGCCGAAAAAAGCCTTAAAGAAGCGGCCGGAATCAATCCGCGGGCAGCTTATGTCTATTCGGCTTTGGGCAACCTTTATTACAAGACCGGAAAATTGATAGACGCCACCAAAGCCTACATTATGGCCACCAATACCAGCCCCGAAGACATAACGCTCAAGCTCAATCTTGGTATGGTTTATTACCGTCGGCGCGCCTATAGCGAAGCTGCACAGGTATTCGCGAAAGTCGCAAAAACAGCGGGCCCGAAAAGTCAGCAGGGCATGTACGCTACAAAAATGATGGCCAAAATAAACATAGAAGCTCAGCAAAACACCAAGCTGGATTCAAATGACAAATGACAAAAAAGCTCCTGCTTTCAGCGCTATTTCTTATGCTGTCGCTGGCAGCATTGCAGGCCATTACTGAGTGTCCAACGTGCCACTACCGGTTAGAAAAACAAAATATTGAATGCCCCAGATGCCTGAAGCTGTTAAAGTGGCCCTTTGCCCCGCCCAGAAGCAGA
>SABV01000112.1 GCA_009928855.1 Erysipelotrichia bacterium
TCCGGTTGGTGCCACAACTGGAATTTTGCTGATTTCGGGCGTAAACGGCGAAAAATCCGCTGGCGTTTTCAATATACTTGACGCGGGTCTGGCTATCGACCCGCAATATGGCCCCCCCGGCACGGTCGTTGCCCTCTCTGGCAAAGATTTTGGCGCAGACTCAGCGTCTGGCAGTGTTTTAGTCAACGGCACCTCGGCTTTAATTCAGTCATGGTCTGATGATTTGATTCGCTTCGTTGTTCCAGAGGGGGCAACTGGCGGTGTGGTTACCTTAAACCTGCGGGGCAGAGAAAAGTCGGCCGGCATGTTCAGAGTCACCAGGGTTTTTGGCGTTTCTTCTCAAAAGGCAACTTTGGGAACTCTTTTAACAATTTCGGGCGAAGGCTGGGGCTTAGAGCAGGCCGCCGGGGCCTTCGAATTTTTTAGCGGAGTCAGCGCTCCCGTTGTGTCATGGAGCGATACAAAAGTTGTGATAAGAGTGCCTTCTGGCGCTCAAACTGGTGATTTAAAAGCTTCAATTCAGGGCGTTTCATTTGTCGTTACCTCTCTGACAATCAATTCTATTGCCCAGGCAGTTCCTGACCGGGGAATCGCAGGTGACGAAATCGTGGTCTCAGGAACCGGTTTTGGTGCCAGTCTTGGCAGCAGTTATGTAACTATTGGTGAGACCCGCGCCGAAATAACAGCCTGGAGCGATAACCTTATTCGATTGAGAATCGCGCCAGATACAAGACCGGGAAATCTGATTGTACACGCGGGCGGCATAGACAGCAACGGCGTTTCGGTGGTTGTAACCGCTATAACTTCGATTTCGTGTGTTCGCCGACCTGTGGGTTCTTCTATCACGATAAATGGCTATGGTTTTGGGCAAGACACCGGATTTGTGCTGTTCGGAGACACTGTTTCGCGAGATTTTGCCGTCTGGCAGGATGACACAATTCAGGTTGTAATTCCTGACAGTGCCACAGGAACAGCCCCTGTGGCAGTAAGCAACATGGGTGTCCGATCGCTGCCGGTTTCATTTTTCGTAACCTGGTTTGATAGCGTCGATCAGACAGAAGGCTGGCCTGGTCGCGAAGTGGTGATAAGTGGCAACAATTTTGGCTCTGCCGCGCCGGTTGATATGGTGACTTTTAACGGTGTCGAGGCTCCGGTAATCTCGTGGAGCAATTCTGAAATTCATGTGCGGGTGCCTGCCAAAACGGTTTCGGGCCCCATGGTTTTGACGATAAGCGGTTGGCCAATTGTTGTAGAAGAAGACTTCACGGTTGTTAATAGTTTTGAGTATGCGCCGATATTGCCCGACTGGAGCGGCCCGAGAGCTAATTCCAGACCTCTTCTGCCGGGTCTTGCCAAAGATGATGACGGCAATCTTTTTATAAGCGATTTTGATAACGGCTGGATCTGGAAAATTGCTGAAGACGGCACTCAGAGCAAATTCGGGAATCTCACTAATCCTTGGGGGGTTGCGATATCGCCTGTCAGCAACAATTTATATGTCGCAGATTCAGGAAACCACTGTGTCAGGATTTTTGATCTCGATGGTAATCTGCTCGACACAATTGGCGCGGCCGGCAATGCAGATGGCGAATTTGCCAGTCCCCGTGGTCTGGCGTTTGATAAAAACGGCAGACTGTATGTTGCAGATTCTGGTAACAGCAGGGTTCAGATATTTGAGACGACTCCAGCCATCGTTTTTTTGGCCGGCTTGGGAACCCCCGGATCAGGAAATGGCCAGTTTGTCTCCCCATCGGGAGTGGTTATTGATGATTCTCTGACGCTTTATGTTGCAGACGCAGGCAACCACCGGATTCAACGCTTTTTTCCTGACAATGCAATCTCTCCGACAAATTGGAGCTTTGCTGGCTGGATCGGTTCAAAAGATCCTAATTTTGATACTCCCGGTTGGCAGATTGCCGGATTTGGGCTTGCTTCGGCCAGAGATGGCGGCTTTCGTAACCCATACGGAGTAGGGTTGTCGGATGATGGCACATTGCTTGTAGCCGACACAAATAACAATAGAATTCAGCTGATTGACGCAACTTCGGGGCAATTTGCCGCTCAAATCGGTGCCGCAGGAACCACCAGCGGGCAGTATAATCAGCCTCTGGCGGTTATATCTGCTGAAGAAAAAGTCTGCATCGCAGATTCAAGTAATTCACGAATTCAAATGTCAACTCTTGCCGGTGCATACATCGCTCAGATTATTCCTGATACCTCGCTTTTAAATACGAACCCAAGGCGCATTGCCGTTGATTCTGTGAGGTGTCGGGTATATGTGCTTGATACAGACGATGGTTCTATAACCGTTTTGGGAATTGATGGAAACGTCATTCAGGTGCTCGGTTCGCGGGGAGCTGGGGCGACACAGCTGTACCGACCCGAAGGTATCGCTCTGGATTCTGCCGGCAACTTGTTTGTCGCTGATACCGGCAATGCCAGAATTCAGATGATTTCTGCCGAGGGAAACTTTGTGCAGTCATGGGGCGCCTACGGAACGGGGGCCGGGCAGTTTTTCAGCCCCAAAGCGCTTGCCGTAAGTGAAGATGGTGAATATGTCTTTGTCGCTGACTCGGCACTTCATAGAATTCAAAAGTTTACAAAAAATGGTGCCTTCATAACCGCCTGGGGAAGCCTGGGAGATTCGGATGATAATTTTAATACTCCTTCAGGTATAACTATAGACCGGTTCGGTACAATTTATGTTGCAGACACGCAGAACCACCGCATTAAAAAATACAGCTCCGATGGTATGCTGATTGGCTGGTGGGGCAGTTATGATGCCGGAGCTCAGTCTTTCTGGCTTGATCCTGATTCTCAACGTACCGGGGCGGTCAGCGATGCTGATGGTGGTTTTGACACGCCCACGGATGTGTCTGTTGATCACGAAGGCAATGTTTTTGTCGCAGATTCTGGAAATTTCAGAATTCAGAGATTCTCTGCTGATCAGACAGTCGGCGCAGCGGCAGGTTACCAAACCGAAATCTACGTTGGCGAAAATCTTTTTGCACTGGCAATCGATAACTGGGCGACAGTGTACACAGTCGCGGGCGGGAAAGTCATAAAACGGTTCGTTCCTGATCTTTGATTCTTGCCTGTTTAAGCCGGTTTGGCTGTCTTATAATTTATGTTGCCTTAAAAAGTTTTGACGTGTTAGCATTCAGGCGAGATAAAAATTCGCTTTAGGAGGCTTTGGGTGTCATTCACACATCGTTTGAAATCAGTCGCTTTATGTACCCTTCTAGGACTGGGTTGTGCTGTTCCAGTTTTTTCTCAGGTTCCGAGCCTTGCTCCGTCAGCAGCCTATTACATGACTGCCGAAACTGAATTTGGCAATGAAACCTTTACTATCATACGTGACGGCCGCATTGAAGAGCAGTTCTATTTTGTACCGGCTAAACCTCACGTGGCGATAGAAACAAAAAATGGCAAATCATATCCGGTATTCCAGCTTCTTTCTTATCAGCGCAAACAGCCTGATAATACCCTTAAACAGGGCGCTATTCTTCAGTTGTCTGTACAGATGGGTATTTCCCAAAAAACAGAAGATGCTTTGCTCAAGCTTATAAAAAACAATTTTCCGCTGTCAGATAAAGATAAAAAACATCGCTTGTCTCCAATTCCCATGAAGGATGCTACGATCGCGATGTACAACCTCGATGGCAGCCTGCTTGATTCTGCTCCGATCAAAGAAGGTGTTGCTCCTATTTTTGGTAATCAGCAATATCCGTTCATGTTGACCCTTACTGATCTTGGCTCAGATGTGCTTGAAGCTCTTTCTACAAATCGTAGTGGTTTGCCGGTGATCGTGACCTATACCTTTCAGGGCATGACCGAACCAGGCGGATTCAAAGTTGAAGTTGACTGGGATGCCAGTTATCACCACTTCAGCACCGATACAAAGCTCAGAGCAAAAGTTGGTTATGCAATGCTCGGAGCCAACCTTGGCGCAGATTTTTCGACCATCAGAGATGAAATGATCAGCAAGGGCATGATAAAGGTGTCTTCGCTGTCTAACGAAGCCATGTCGCCAGAACGCATTGACGCCGCCATGAACCCTGTTCTGGCACTTGTCACTGCTGAACTGTTCGAAAATATCAAAGCTCCCGCCCAGATTTCACCAGCATCAGCTAAAGAACTTGCTCCTGCCGACGGCCCTAAACAGCCGGCAGCAGGTATTGTTGAACCTGTTAAACAGGTTGCCGATGCCGCCGGAGAAGCCGCATCAGCTGCTTCAACAGCGATTCCCTACGTTGGAACCATAATGAAGGTTCTGGACGTTGCTGCTGATATTGCCAAGAAAACCCAGCTTGATATCGGTGCCAGCTTTGCTCTTAAAGATGCTAAGTTCGTCAAAAAGGGTAAGTTTACATACACTTATGACCGTCAGGCCGTTGTCGAAAGAAAAACCTCTTTTGGCGCCCCGATTGGCATTGGCTCTTTCGACAAAAAGATTCAGGATGCGTGTATCACCGTTCTACCCCCCGGCAACTGGGAAAGCGCATATTTTATGTTGCCACCGGTTGGCGACCCCCAACAGCTTGGTTTTAAGCAGATGAGCCTCACTGTGACTCCTGTGTGTGGTGATGCTCCTGTATCTGGTTTAAAAACAGAAGCAGCCATTTTTAATAAGGGTGGCAATCCTGTCTGGACAGACAAAACCGGAAAAGAAGCTTCTATGTTCCTGTTTCCGCTTAAGGCTATTTACGCGTCTGCAGAACACAAAGCCAACCCGGACAAGTTTAAATTTAAGGTTTCAACTTCTGTTGTTCCGGTAAATGGTGCCAGCGTTAACACGACTATTGAGGTGCCGATGTTTGACGGTGATATGGCTATGTCACCGCCCTCTGATCTGCTGAAACCGGTACTCATATCGGCTGACTGTATTGATTTTGGCCCTTCTGCTGATGAGGTTTATATTGTAAAAGGTGCTTTAAAAGCAGACCGTCTTTCGTTTAATTTCAAGTTCGATCAAAATTCCTCATCACAGGGTTTTTTGATTCCTAAAGACACAAAATCAGTTAAAGTCAATTTGCAGTTTATTTCCAAAACCGGCAAAAAGTTTGACTGGGCCAATAATGGCAAAGAACTGACAGATCTGTTTCCTGATCTGGATATCATGCTTTTTGACAGCGATTGGCAACAAAATGATGCAGACGGAGTCACAGGGATTCCGGAAGCAGAAGCCAGCAAGTAATTCATGTGTTTTTTTCCGGGCGGTTATCGTTAGATAATCGCCCGGGTTTGTAATTTTAAGTAAATAACCGTGTGGAGGGTGTATCTGTGAGAAATAGAACGTGTTGCGTGAAGCTGGGGTTATTGCTCGTAAGTCTTCTTTTCGTTTTAAATGGCGCTTTTGCCCAGGCTCCAAGCCTTGCGGCATCTGACCAGTTCGTTGTAACAGTCGAAACCGAAAATGGCGATGAAACTTTCGGTATTATCAGAGATGGCCGCATTGAAGAGCAGTTTTATTACCTGCCGATCAAGCCTGTTATAGCCTCGCAAAAGGTAGACGGCAAAAATATGCCGGTTTTTCAGCTCATGAGCTACCAGACCAAGGATAAAGACGACAACCTTGTTCAGGGCGGCATTCTACAAATGTCGATGGTAATGGGGGTCCCCCAGGAAACTGTTGATAAGCTGCTGAAAAAGATCAAAAGCGGTATCAGGCTGAGCACCTATAAATCGAATCATCGTTTGTCGCCTATGCCAATAAAAAGTGCAGAACTCACTCTTTATGATATGGATGGCGATATGCTTGATCAGGCCGCCCCCAAGGGTGGTGTCGCCCCGATTTTTGGCACTCAGCATTATCCTTTTATGCTTAAACTCAAAGACCTGGGAACGGATGTAATGGAAGGCCTCTGCCGCAAACAGGGTGGGTTGCCGGTTTTGATAACTTACACTTTCTCGGGAATGACCCCCAAAGTGGGTTTTGAAGTAGAAGTTGACTGGGATGCCTGCTACAAGCATTTCAGTACTGACACCAATATTGCAATCTCGGCAGCCAAAAACGCCGTAAGTGGTGATCTGGGGCTTGATATTTCGACTCTGCGTGAAGAGTTTGAAAGCAAAGGTCTTATCAAAATCAATTCGCTCAGTGACGAGACTTTTTCGGCTCAGCAGCTTGATGAGCTGATGGGCCCTGTTTTAAATCTGATTACGGTTGAATTGTTTGAGCAGATTCACGCTCCGACTTCGATCAGCCCTGCTGAAGCAAGAGAAATAAAAGATCTGGCTCCCAAATCGCCGGTAGCCGAAGGAATAAAGGCTGCTACCGAAGCATATAAAAAATTGACCGGCAAATTTTTCAGTGTTAATGCGCAGATTAACTTTGCCCTGAAAGATGTAAAAATCGTAAAAAAGGGTAAATTTACTTACAAATTTCATCGTCAGTCGATTATCGATAGAACATCATCTTTTGGCGGACTGCTCGGAATCGGCAATTACCCAAAAGAAGTTCAGGATAAGTGCATCACAACAATGCCGACAGGTAAATGGGAAAGTGCTTATTTTGTTCTTCCTGCAGTTGGTGACCCTGAGGCTCTTGGCATCACAACTCTTGATATTTCTGTCACTCCTGAAGAAAAGAATGTTAAAACCGACAAATGGGCTCAGATTACAGGCTACAAAGTTGAGTCTGCCGGCTTTAACAAAAAGAACAGCCCGGTCTGGACCGACAAAAACACCAGGGAAATTACCCGCTTTCTTTATCCATTAAAGGCGCTGTATGAAGCAGAAGGTTTTGCTGCTGAAAATTATCGCTTTAAAGTAGATACGATAATAAAACCAAAAACCGGCAAATCTATTCAGACAACTACATATATGCCGCTGTTCGATGGCGATCTGCCGATAGCTCCTCCAAGTGATCTGGTAGACCTTCTTACTATTGACGGTTCTTGTCTTACCTACGGCGAAGAAGCGGGTCAGGTTTTTAAGGCTGTTGGTCAGCTTAAAGCCGGAAAATTGGCCTGGGGAATCAATCTTACCTCCGATAATCCGGTACAGACGTTTCTGGTTCCAAGTGATGAGAAGAACATTACCGTTACAACCTTAAAATTTGCACAAAAAACTGGTTTGCTTGGCAACTGGAAAGATTGCAAGGCAGATTTGCGCGAACTTGACCCAGGTCTCTGGTTTATGGTGTTTGACGGTGACTGGCAGGAAGAAGCCGATTACAAAAAGCTTCCTGTTGATGTGATTATGCCGAGCCCGCTCTGAGGCTGTTTGTTTTATGGAAACTGGCTGCACCCGTAAAGGGTGCGGCAGAACTAAATAATAGAAGGGGAGAAAAACGTGAGAACAAGAAATTTTTTACGTAACGGCCTTGGGGCCATGATTCTGGGTTTTCTGGCATGTGCCTCTGTTCAGGCTTTGCCCAGCCTTGACCCGCAGTATTGGGATACCCTGCAGGTTGACGAAAAGATTGGTAACAGCACTGACGAAACTATGATTACCGTCATCAGAGACTCAAACAAGCCTCTGGTCTGGTATTATGTGCCTAATCGTCCAAGACTTGCCGAAACAATCTCTAAGCAAGACGGCAAGAAGGTTGCCAAACCTGTTTTTCAGCTTATGACTCTGCAGACAAAATCTGCAAAAACCAAAGATATCTATGAAGAAGGCATGTTGCAGTTTTCTCTGCGCATGGATCTGCAGCCAGAAACAGCTTCACAGGCTAAAGATCTTATTTTTCAGAAACTTAAAAAGGTGGGAGCAGCCACGGATACTATGGATATCCGCCTGTTGCCTTTGCCCATCTCATCAGCATCTGTTTCGATATACAAGCCAAGTGGCGAATGGCTCTCAGGTGGCGTTCAGCAGCCTGCGATCGCTCCTATTTTTTCCACTCAGGCAGTTCCTTTTCAGATCAATCTGACCAGCATGGGCGCCGATGCCATGAAAGCTCTCACCCAGAAAGGGCAGGGCGGTCTGGGCGTTTATTATGAAATGTCGTTTGAAGGTGTTCTGCCACCTGCCAAGCTGACAGTTGAAGTTGACTGGGATCAGACTTTTACCCACCTCAGTAAAAACACCAAAGAAAAGCATTATTGGAACGCATTGCTCTTCGCCGGCGGCACCAAGCGAACTGATACCAAAGAAATTACTGAAGACCTGGTAGAAAATAAGTGCATCAAGATTACCACCGAGGGTCGCGAAGACGAACTCGAAGCTTTGCAGCAGGTTCTTGACCCCATACTCGAAAGAATCAACAACGAAATGATTGAAAAAATGGCTCCGCCCGAAAAGGTAGACCCGGCCGAAGCCGAAGAGCCAAGTTATGGTATCGGTATGTTTTATGGTGGCGGCAGTTCTTTTGCCATGAAAGACAAAAAAGTTACCAAAAAGGGCAAAGAAAGAATTTCTTTTGACCGCTCTAAAATTATTACCCGCGCTACTTCGTGTGGTACATTCATCGGTATCGGTAACTACGACAAGGCTATCATTGAAGCAGCCAATATCGTCATGGAACCCGGTAAATGGGAAAAGGCTTATTACACTATTCCCGCCGTCGGTAATGACCCATGTCTTCTTTCTATCAGCCTGAATCAGTATGTTCAGTACAAAGACGGCTCTGGAAAACCAGCCGGCTCTTTGCCGCAGCTCTCTGGTTGCGAAAACCCCCAGCTTATTACCTGGAGACCAAATGCTTCTGCAGATGCTAAACCAGCATGGGTTGACAAACGCGGAGAAGTTGTTAATAACATCAGCTGGCCGTTGCAGTCTCTCTATAGCGAGGCCAGAGCTGCCGGTAAAGACATCAATGACTATGTCGAATACAAGGTCGAAATCGTGATTTCCTCAAAGGGAAAAAACGCACTGGTTGATGAAGCCATTCTGACCAAGCTTATGCCGATGATGACCGGCGATAAACCGGTCGTTAACCCGATGGCTATCGTTGACAGCTTAACTGTAACCTGTGACTATCTGAGTATTGACAAGTCTGAAGGTCTTAAGAGCGCTAACTTTGAAGTTGAGCGCAAATCAGAAGACGGCAAACAGAAGCTCGACAGGTACATCTGGAAATTTGATTATGCTGCTGTTGACAAAGGCCAGACTTCTCACAGCTGGTTTGTTCCCAAAGACGGAACTTTCCAGTATATTCCCAAAGTAACTTTCCTGCTTCACAAGAAAAACTCTGCCGGAAAGAACCAGGTTTTGTGGGAATACAATGGCAAAAACCTTCTTGGCGAAGACGGCTATGGTTATCTCGAACTTGATCCGGGCGACGAAGCCTGGGATCCTGATGACGAATTCTAAGTGAATAAGATCGTTTCTGTATTTTATTGACATGTTTTGAACGGGGGATCTTGCCAACAGGCAGGGTTCCCCGTTCTATTTCACCAACAAGCTGTTGCCGGGAGGTTTTTGAAGTGTCTGAAAAATTATGGGTCAGAACTGCTCTGGTGGTTTTGCTGTTAGCCTTTTGTAATGTTCGGGGTTCTGTTGCTCAAGTGAGTTTACTGCCAGAACACACGATAACTGTAAACGGGGTCACCCTCATTCGTGACGCCAAAAAAGACACCAGATGGTATTACGTGCCTGAACGGCCGCATTTACTTGAACGAAATCCTTCAGACGCCAGCGATCCCAGGCCTTCATTTCAACTTGTAACTTATCAGGCCAGGCAGAACGCAGACCTTTACGAAGGCGGCATGCTTCAGTTCTCTGTTTCTATGGCAATTTCTGCAAAAGAAAAAGCAAATCTTGAGACAGAGCTGAGAAAAAAGCTCAGATTAAAAAGAGGCGATCTGCTGACTATAGCTCCATTGCCATATCATAAAGCCGAAGCCACTTTATATGGCGCCGGCGGCGAGATTACAGCATGGGGTGGCATGGCGCCCGGGCTGGCGCCGGCATTCGTCACAGGGGCTTTGCCCTTTCAGCTTAAACTTGATAAATTTGGAGCCGATTTATATTCAGGCCTTGTCGATAAGAAAGATTCAGGGGTTGGTGTGCTGATGACTCTGGCTTTTGACGGTCTTTTACCACCGGCAGGCTTTAAGGTAACGGTAAACTGGGACCAGACATTTAAGTATATTTCGAATTCAAGCGAAACTAAAGTTGCTCTTGGCTCTTATTTTAGTGGTATTGACATCGGAATCAGCAAAACGAAAATCAGAGAAGAACTTGTTTCGAACTCGTGCATCAAAGTCGAGTCTCTTACTAATGAAGCTGTTACCGATGAAAAGATTGATCGGTATCTAGACCCTGTAATTGCGAAGATTCAGACAGAACTTATCGAGAAAATAAAGGCTCCTGAAAAAATAGACCTTGCCAGTCGCAACAAGCCTGATTTTATGGACAAATGCTTTTTTCCGCTCAAGGTCGACATTACCGTCACCATGAGAGAGGTAACGCAGGTGCGAAAAGGCAGCGAAACTTTTGAATTCAACGAGTCAGTCATTGTCGAAAGAAAAACCGCATGCGGAACCTTTATCGGTATTAACTCATACCCAGAAAATGTTAAAAAAGCCTTGATCAGGGCAATGCCTCTCGATTCATGGGCAAGCGCTTTTCTGCTGCTGCCAGGGGTCGAAAACAC
>SABV01000113.1 GCA_009928855.1 Erysipelotrichia bacterium
TTCCAAAAGACCTCTTGCCGGTTAAAACCAGGTCTGGCAATCTATATACAGTTTTGCGAGCTTTGCCTGCGCAGTTTGAGAAAACGTTTCGTTTCGTAAAATACGGGTATGCGTATTGACTGAATCAGCGTGGTGCAGTATAATCAGCCGCCGGATAAGTATTAGTCCTGGCAATATATTCCATGGTTGAGGTCTGTCAAGATGAGTCACTCTGTCAGCAAAGTTCTCGGAATGTCACCTTCCGGAGAAGTCGTATCGGTGAGCGGATGGGTCAGAACCAAGCGCTCAAGTAAAAACGTAGCTTTTGTGGCTCTTAACGACGGCTCAACCATTCGTAATCTGCAACTGGTTGTTGATGTCGACAAAGGATACGAAGGCATTACCGAAGAGTCTATGACCAAAGTCACTACTGGCGCCTCGATTTGCGCCTCAGGAAAACTCGTCGCGTCTCAGGGCAGTGGGCAGGCTGTTGAGCTTATGGTTGAGAGCCTGACAGTGCAGGGTATTGCTGATCCTGAGACTTACCCGTTGCAGCCTAAAAAGCATTCGCTTGAATTCTTGCGGGAAATTGGCCATCTGCGTTTCAGAACCAATGTTTTTGGTGCTGTTTTGCGTGTCAGACATGCAATGACTTTTGCCATTCATAATTATTTTAACTCCCGTGGCTTCTTCAACGTTCACACCCCGATTATAACCGGCTCAGACTGTGAAGGCGCAGGCGAAATGTTCAGAGTAACCACTCTGCCGGCACAAAACCCTCCGGTCCTTGATGACGGCTCGGTAGACTATTCTAAAGATTTTTTTGGCAAAGCTGCTAACCTTACCGTTTCGGGCCAGCTCGAAGGCGAACTCGCAGCAATGGCTCTCGGCAAGATTTATACATTCGGGCCTACTTTCAGAGCCGAAAATTCAAACACTTCAAGGCATCTTTCTGAATTCTGGATGATTGAACCTGAAATCGCTTTTGCTGACCTGACTGATAACATGAATCTGGCAGAAGATTTTTTGAAATATCTCATCGGTTATGCTCTTGATAACTGTGCCGATGACCTCGATTTTCTAAGCAAACGTGCCGCCGAAGAAGACAAACTCAAGCCTCAGGCCGAGCGCGAAGAAATGACTCTGCTCGAAAAGCTTGATTTTGTCAGAAAACACAGCTTTGAACGCATTACTTACACCAAGGCAATTGAAATCCTTCAGGAAAGCACTCCAAACAAAAAGAAAAAATTTCAATACCCGGTTGATCGCTGGGGCATTGACCTGCAGTCAGAACATGAGCGCTATCTCGTCGAGAAACACTTTAAAAAGCCCGTGATTGTGACTGATTACCCCAAAGAAAATAAGGCCTTCTACATGCGCGCTAACACCGATGGAAAAACCGTTGCAGCTATGGATATTCTTGTGCCTGGAGTCGGCGAAATTATTGGTGGCTCACAGCGTGAAGAGCGTTTTGCCGAATTGCAGCAGCGTGCCGAAGACTTCCATATCCCCCAGGAAAGCATCTGGTGGTACCTCGATACCCGCAAATTTGGCACCGTAGTACACAGTGGCTTCGGGCTTGGGTTTGAGCGCCTGCTGATGTTTTTGACCGGAATGAGCAATGTCAGAGACGTGATCCCGTTCCCTAGAACCCCAAAATCAGCTGAGTTTTAAACCTTAAATCGTTGGGTAGTTCAAAACTGTTTCTGACTGAACTCGCTGTAGATGACGATTCTCTGGTCAGGGAACTCTATTTTTGGGAGTCGATTGAGACAGAAAAAGAGCGTTTTACCTGTCGGCCTGTTAATCCGCCGCTAGACTTTAGTCAGTATGCGCAAAAATTGATAAAGAGACTGGAAGAACGCGCCATCAGAATGTTTGTGCTCCAGTCTGCCGATAACCCAGGATCACCCCTGGGAAAAGTAAACTGTTTTGATTACAACCCGAGAAATCAAAGCGCTGAATTTGGCTATTATCTTCCAGCCAGAACCAGAGGTAAGGGCCTGGGAATAACAATGCTTCAGATGTTTCTGGATAGAATGTTTAATGACCCTGAAATGATAATATCGAAAATGTATGCAACAACGGCATCTGGCAATCTGCCGTCTGTTAAACTGCTTAAAAAGCTGGGCTTTCATCTTGACGGTAGAATTAGAGAGCATTACTGGTTTGGAGACGAGCGTCAGGATCAGCTGCATTTTTCGATTTTAAAAAAAGAGTTTTTAAATTCCCGGAGAAAGACGAATGGAACAACTTTCAAGCCTGGTGCCGTCAAATCTTGACCTGTTTTCACGGCGGTTCTGTCTGGCTCCGGGTAATTTGCCCATAAGAATCGTCAGCTCCTGGCACTATTCTGAGATTCCAATATTTATTTTTATATTGTTCTGGATTCTTGGTTTATTGAACTTGCTGGTGATGCTTGTTTTAGGTTTTGGTCCTGAAGATATTGCCCAGATGCCGATTCTCTATAAAATATGGGGAATTCTTGTTTCAACAGTTCTGTTGGGTGCCTTTTCTCTTTTTCTTCGCACTTTTTTTCAGACTCTTATCTACGATTTTATGGATGAGGAAATAATTCTTCAGATAAGCTCTCCTTTTTTTAAACGGGCAACTCGAACAATCAAGTTCTCTGAATTTTCGGGGGTGGTGTTACGACCTGAAAAGATTGTTCCGAGACAGGTATTATTTCTGAATATTCTAAAATTTATTTTACCTTTTATGGCTGCACCCTCGTATCCTCTGGTTCTTCTTGAGCTCGAACATTCAAACTCAGATTTAACCATTGCTCTTGCTGCTCACGACAACCCTGGCAAAGCAGATCTTGAAACCCTTCATCTCTGCGGCCAGGAATGGGCAAAGAAGATTTGCATTCCTTATTCTTTCAGAGAAAAATCCGTAGAAGTAGCTCTTCCGAGTCATTTGCTGCGGCGTAGTAATTACGCTCAGGCAATCCAGAAAAAAGCCCAGGGAGAAGTTTAAAAATATGCTGAAAAAAATTACTCAAAGTCCTTATCTTCACCTCATAAGCGGCATAGTTTTGTTTTTTACTGCCGGCTATGAAACAATTACAACTTTTAAAGAAGCATCTATCGGGTCGCATCATGGCGTATTATTTTTTTCTGTTGTTCAAATCGTAAAGGTGATTCCCGAACTAATGCATGGTTTTACAGAATTCAAAGAAGCAAAAGAGCTGACGAAGTAAAAAACACAAATATTACCCGCAGACTTTAGAGAGCAGCTCAAATAAATTTTCAGGTTGCAAAAAGATAGACGTTACCTGTAAGTTATTGGCCTCAATATACAGAAGTTTTTGCAGGGAAGGAGTTCTATTTTGAAGCCAACCAGATTTTTATTGCTTGTTTTGTTGTTTTTGCTCACTCTGGCACAGGGTGACGCTTTGCGTGCCGCCAGTTCGGCCGAAAACGAGCCATCACATGAAGAATTGCTTAAAGAGAGTATCGAAGCTCTCAAACAGAACACCAGTGCGGTAAAAAATCTTACCGAGGTGCTTAAAAGCAGTTCATTTACAGCGGGTGGAACAGGCGTGCCGGGTATGGCGGCCGGCAATGTCGCTGCTGCTGATATAGCTGTTTCTGATGCAGAAATGAAAGCCATACTTGCTGCGCTTAAATGGGAAACCAATGACACTTATAAAGGTTTCGGCAGTCGTGACGCTAAAAAAGGTGGCACGCTGACCTGCGTTGAGACGTCGTTCCCGCCGACTTTGCGAACGGTAGGTAAGAATGCCAATTCGACCTTTACCAGCATGATGACCGGTATCTGTTACGAAAGTATGCTCGATCTCGACCCGATTACTTACAATTATGCGCCAAGTCTGGCCACAAGATGGGCCGTTGCTGATGACAAGGTTACGTTTTATTTTGAACTTGATGAACGGGCCCGCTGGTCTGACGGAAAACCGGTAATTGCGAGCGATATCGTTAAAAGCTGGGAACTTTATACTGATCCCGGTATTGAAGACCCTTTTTCGATCGATTACTGGAACAAATACGAAAAACCTGTGGCAGTAAGCGATCGCATCGTCATGGTGAAGTCTAAGCAACTTAACTGGCGTGCCTTCATGTCTATCGGTTTTATGACAGTACTCCCGGGGCACATTATCGATAAAATCGATGGCAAAAAATATCTCGAAGAATATCAGTTTAAACTCATGCCGGGCTCAGGGCCCTACACTTACGAAAGTTCTAAGGTCAATGAAGAAATCATTCTTACCCGCCGCAAAGACTGGTGGCAGAAAGACGTCGAAAGAAGCACCGGTTACTATAACTTCGACAAGCTTCATTTCATTTTTATTCAGGATGAAAACCTCGTAAAAGAAAAGTTTAAAAAGGGCGAGGTTGACTGGATGTATGTGAATGTCGCCCGAGAATGGCACCAGGAATTTATTCCGGCAATGATGCCGCAGCTTGCCAATGGCTGGATACAAAAGCGCAAAGTTTACACTCATCGCCCGATCGGCACTTCTGGCGTGGCTTTCAATATTCGCAAACCACCATTCGATGATATTCGCGTTCGCAAAGCTTTTGCATATCTTTATAATCGCGAAAAGATGATGGATAAGCTTTTCTTTAACGAATATGAGTATCTCGACACCTTTTATCCGAATTCTCCTTACGAAAACCCTGCCAATCCAAAAATCAGGTTCGACCCCGACAAGGCTGTCGAATTGCTTGAAGAAGCCGGGTGGTTGCAGAAAAATCGCGATGCCGAGGGCTGGTTGGTCAAAGACGGCAAACGCTTCGAACTTTCCCTGAATTATGTGCAAAAGACCTCTGAACGCATTTACACCATTTTTCAGGAAGACCTGCGCGATGTCGGTATCAAACTCAATCTCAAGCAGGTTACCTGGGCAACTGATATCAAAGAAGTTGGCGAACGCAATTTTGAGATGAGTTCGCGAGCATACGGCGGCATCCTTTTTCCGAACCCCGAAAGTTCGATGCATTCAAAATTTGCTGATTTGAACAACAACAACAATATCTGGGGATTCAAAAATAAGCGTGTAGACGAGATTTGTGACCAATATCCGATGATGTTTGACCCGCAGGAACGCATAAAGGCAGTGCGCGAAATTGATGGTATTGCGTGTAACGAACATTTGTATGCTCTTGGCTGGTTTGCAGCTCACACGAGGCTTCTTTTCTGGAATAAATTCGGTATGCCTGATTATATTCTTGCCAAGACCAGCGACCAGAATTCGATTGTTTCACTGTGGTGGTATGACGAAGCCAGAGACAAAGCTCTCAAGGAGGCCCGCGCCAAAAACGCCAAACTCGAAATTGGCCCGGAAATCGTCAGATGGTGGGATGAACACTATCCGCCAACTTCAGGGGAGAGCAAGTAATGTATAGTTATTTCATTCGCAGATTTTTATTGATGATCCCGACTTTTATCGGTATCACCTTTTTATGCTTTACGGTGACCCGTTTCGTGCCGGGCGGCCCGGTAGAGCAGGCGGTGCTGCGTTATCAGCAGGCTATGTCGCAAACAGGAGAAGGTGGTGGCGGAAGCGCCAGCAGCAGCGCCACTCAGGGGCAGATTTCAGAAGAAATGATGCAGCGTCTCAAAGAAATATACGGGTTCGACAAACCCTTCTATGTTGCTTATGTTCACTGGCTATGGCGTGTTGTTCACCTTGATCTGGGCGTTTCTGACACTCATTCGCGACCAGTCTGGGAGCTGATTAAAGAAAAGTTTCCGGTTTCGATTATTTTCGGTCTGACCGGTTTTTTGCTTTCATACATGATCTGCATTCCACTGGGTGTCTGGAAAGCTGTTAAGCACGGTTCGGCCTTTGATACGACCAGCTCGGTTCTTGTTTTTATCGGCTATTCGATACCCGGCTGGACAGCGGGCGTTCTGCTGCTTATGCTGCTGGGTGGCAATGCTTATTTTGATCTTGTTCCGCTTGGTGGCAAAGAAAGCACTGTGATTACCGCAAGTTCAAAGCTTTCGTCATATCTGCAGGAGGGTGGGGTAGCAAAAGATCTGCCTGCACAGGTTCGCGAGAAATACGAAAAACTAAGGGATGACGATGTGATCAACTCTTCTCACCCTGCTTACGAACATATTCCGGCCGAAAAGCGTGCGCAGCTTAAAACCGGTTCACACGACGATCTTAACTTTATCGGACGCTTTTTAGATACGGCCTGGCACATGGCGTTGCCCGTATTCTGCTATATTCTCGGGCTTTTTGCCTCGCACACGGTGCTTATGAAAAATTCGCTAATGGAAAACCTTGGGCAGGATTACGTCAGAACCGCTTTTGCCAAGGGGCTTTCTGAAAACACTGTTATTTTCAAGCATGCGCTGCGTAATTCACTGATTCCTATTGCCACAGGCCTGGGGCATATGCTTTCGATCATTCTTGCAGGCTCATACCTGATTGAGAAAGTCTTTAATATCAATGGCTTTGGGCTGCTTGGCTATGAATCGCTTATCGCGCGTGATTACCCGGTAACGCTCGGCATTCTGGTCATCGGCTCGATGCTTAAACTCTTTGGCAACATTGCTTCTGACTTTCTCTACTGCATCATAGACCCGAGGATTCGCTTCTCATGATAGAAAAATACGAAAAATACCAGAAATTATTTAACACTGTCGCCCTGTTTTTCTTCTGGGCTTTGTATTACTGGCTGTTTCCGGGAATTGGCGAAAAGGGCGTAAACCCTGATTATTCAATGGAAGCAGGCATAACTCTCGTTCTGGCAGCCGGTTCGGTTGTTTATCTGCTGCCGCTGATAATTGCTGCGTTTGGCTCATTTGCCATGTTTTTTACGAGCCCGATATTCAAACGCCGCTGGCGAAAATTTCAGGGGCTTAAGCGTGGTTATTATGCCTTTATCATGGTTCTGGCCCTGTTCTTTTTGTCTTTTTTTGCTGAATTTCTTATTAACGGCAAAGCTCTGTTCGTAAAATATCAGGGAAAAATTCATTTTACGCTATTCAGTTTTGACAGTGCGCGCACATTTGGTCTCAAGGGTTATGGTGTTCCGAATTACCGTATAATGAAAGAAGTCTACAACGCCCGCAATCTTGAACGGGCCGAACGCATAAAAAACGGCACAGCAACGCCAGAAGATGCACAATACAAAGAATGGGGCGAAGACTGGGTTATCTTGCCGGTTTACCCCTATGGCCCACTTGAGTCTTTGCTTGATGAACTGCCATGCCGTCCGCCGCATCCGCCGACCTGGCTGACAGGGCGCTGGCGCCAGGCTTTTTTTGAAGAATCACTGTTTGTATTGCCCGAGACTCCTCCAACGAAGCAGGAGTTGATCGAAAAATATAAGCGCCCTGACTGGGCCGATCTCGATATTGCCAGGCTCTACCGCGAAATGGCTGTTGCCGGTATGTTTGAACTCAAACCCGGCGTAAAACAGCCCGGCACTTTTCAGCACCTTCTCGGCACTGATGATCGCGGCCGTGACGTTTTTGCCCGTATGGTTTACGGTTTCAGAACTTCACTGTCATTCGCCCTGGTGGTCACACTTTGCTGTTATACGATCGGTATCAGCATTGGCGCTCTGCTTGGTTTTTATGGCGGCAAATTCGATATTATCATGCAGCGTTTCGTCGAAATCTGGTCGGCAATGCCGTTTCTATATACGGTAATGATTTTTGCCGCGATAATGATTCCGAATTTCTGGATGCTGGTCGGTATTCTTGTAATGTTCAGCTGGATGGGCATGACGTATTATATCCGTGCTGAATTTCTGCGCGAAAAATCAAAAGATTACGTTGCTGCTGCCCGTGCTATTGGCTGCACTGACGGCGCAATCATTTTCAGGCATATTCTACCCAATGCCTTGACGCCGGTTATTTCGTTTGCGCCATTTGCGGTAGTCGCCAATATAGGCTCTCTGGTTTCTCTAGACTTTCTCGGTTTCGGACTTCCGGCGCCAACTCCCTCGTGGGGTGAGCTGCTGGGGCAGGGGCTTGGCAATCTTACCAAGCCATGGCTGATTCTGTCGCCAACGCTGGCAATGTTTTTAACATTGCTGCTGGTATCGTTTATTGGCGAGGCCATCAGAGAAGCTTTCGACCCGAAACAGTATTCGCGGCTCAGATAAAAAGGAGAAAGTCGAAATGGCCAAAAAATTATTAACCGTAAAAAATCTGCGCACCTACTTCAAGACTGAAGCTGGCATTGCCAAGGCAGTTGATGGCGTTGACTTCGATATTATGCCGGGTGAAGTGCTTGGCATCGTTGGTGAATCAGGTTCGGGCAAGTCGGTTACATCGCTTTCTATAATGCAGCTGATTCCGAACCCGCCCGGAGAGGTTGTCGATGGGCAGATAATCTTTGAAGACGTTGATCTGTTACAGGCATACCGCGAAAAAAATTACGAGCCTATCCGCAAAATCAGAGGCAACAAGATTTCGATGATCTTTCAGGAGCCGATGACAAGCCTGAACCCAGTTTTTACCATCGGCGACCAGATTGCCGAATCATTGATTCATCACCAGAACATGAGCAAAAAGGCTGCCCGCGATCAGGCTGCCGGCATGCTGGATCTGGTAGGCATACCATCTGCCCGCGAGCGTCTTGATGAATATCCGCATCAGTTTTCAGGTGGAATGCGTCAGCGTGTCATGATTGCCATGGCGCTGGCCTGTAACCCGTCTTTGCTGATAGCTGATGAGCCGACTACAGCACTTGACGTTACAATCCAGGCGCAGATTCTTGAACTTATGCTTGAGGTCAAGAAAAAAACGGCGAATGCCGCGATTCTGCTCATTACTCACGATATGGCAGTCATTGCCGAAACCTGTCACCGTGTTGTGGTCATGTATTGTGGTAAAATTCAAGAAATTGCCGATGTCAAAACTATCTTTAATTCGCCGGGGCACCCATATACACAGGGATTGCTGGCCTCGCTGCCAAAACCGGGGCAGAAAGTCAGGCGCCTCAACACAATTGAAGGCATGGTTCCATCACTGTTTAAGCTTCCTGCTGGCTGCAGTTTTTGTACCCGGTGCGGCCAGAAGGGTTCTGAGTGTGAATCGGTAATGCCCGAAATGGTAGAAGTGTCGGCCGGTCACTTCGTGCGTTGCCACAAGGCAAAGCCGATGCAAAAAGCATGAGAGAAGGTAAATCATGAGCCATAAAACAAAAAGCAATAAGACCCTTCTTGAAGTTAAAGATCTCAAAATGTATTTTCCGGTGCTTGGCGGCGTATTCAGGCAAAAAGTTGCCGATGTTAAAGCAATAGATGGTGTCAGTTTTGAACTGCGTGAAGGCGAAACCCTCGGTCTGGTCGGCGAATCAGGTTGTGGTAAGTCGACTACCGGTAAATGCATTATTAATCTGAATCAGCCGACCGGCGGGCAGATTTTGTTTCATTCAAAATTGACGGGCGAGTTGCCGGTTACTGCAGTTAAAGAGAGCGGTAAATCGGTAAAAGTGCCCCCATTTACTGTGCCAACACCCTTGACGGTAGATATTGCACGGTTGAATAACGATCAGATGAGGCCGTTCAGATCTGAAATTCAGATGATTTTTCAGGATCCATACGCCTCGTTAAACCCGCGCATGACCGTCAGCGACATCATTATGGAACCTCTGAGCATACACTCATCAGAACTGTCACGACAGCAGATGCTCGATAAAGTTGGCTGGCTGATGGAAAAAGTTGGACTTTCGGCTGAACAGGCCACTCGTTACCCGCATGAGTTCTCTGGCGGTCAGCGGCAACGCATTGGTATTGCCCGCGCTCTCGCTACAAACCCGCGTCTGGTAATTGCCGACGAACCGGTTTCTGCTCTCGACGTATCAATTCAGGCGCAGGTGATCAACCTGATGCAGGATTTGCAAGAAGAATTCGGCCTGACCTACATATTTATCGCGCATGATCTGGCCGTCGTCGAGCATATTTCTGACCGCATTGCAGTCATGTATCTCGGAAATATCGTTGAAATCGCTGAATCGGGTGAACTGTTCAACAATCCTCGCCACCCCTATACGCGTGCGTTGCTGTCGGCTATTCCTCAGCCCGACCCGAACATCAAAAGAGAAAAACGCATCGTGCTCGAAGGTGACGTGCCGACACCGCTGAAAAAGCCATCTGGCTGTGGCTTTAGAACCAGATGTCCGATTGCACGCAAAGAGTGCGCCGCAGAACGCCCGCCAATGCTTGAAGTTGGCCCAGGACACCAGGTTGCCTGCCCATGGCACGCGACTCTTGATAAACACTGACGATTCTCTGCAATTAGACCGCATTCTCGGTATGCCGCGATATGTTTTAGGGCATTGCCGGGGTCAGAATTTGCGCAAAAAAACAATGCGGCGGGGGCGTCCGGCGCACCCCTTGGCCCCAGTCAGCTCAGCAGCGCCGTATAGGGCAGGTTGATCGGCTCCGCGTTGGCTCCCAGCACCTGCACAGGCAGCTGCACCGGCTGCAACGGGTCGTTCTGCAAGGCATCCATGGGGGCGATCAGTCTAATGGGCGACCGTGTGCGGATGCGCCGGGCAAAGTCGGTTTCATCCGTCAGAGGGGTGGGCAGGGCCACGCCGGAAAATGACGGCCATTGCAGGC
>SABV01000114.1 GCA_009928855.1 Erysipelotrichia bacterium
TTACGACACTCCTTATACAATTTATACGGTTTTTAAAAATACTGATTTAATTGGCATAGTTCATGGGGTTAATGTGCCCGGTCGTGGCGGGGTTATTCAGGTGTTTCTTGCGACTGATCCGCAGAGTGGCGAAATCATCAATTTTTTCTTTCAGCGCCTAGAAAGCCCTGAAGCCAAGGCTCTTAAAAATCCTGATTTTCGCAAACGTTTTGCTGGTCTGACACTGGCAGACTTTTACAAACATGATTATTTCCTCAAGACAGACTCAGGCCATGATAGTGACAAAGTTCAGAGCATAATAGCGAGCGTGCCGGCCGGCAATCAAGGGCCAGATTTTATCGCTTCAATGCGTGGAATTCGCAAGAATCTTATTCTTCTCGACATGTTTATCTATAATCGCAAATTCGAACCATTTTTTTTGAGAACGCTCGAATTGTTGAAAACAAAGGAGAATTAGCATGAAAAAAATTTTGGTTTTATCGGTGACGCTTATGGTTGGTATATTTTTCTGGCTGAATCAGGCGGGCACATCTGGCACTCATTATGGCGATTCCTTTGCTGCCAATGTTCAAGTGGTGCAGATGAAAGATCTTTATGGCTCAATCGAAGAACATCTGAATAGCCCCGTTGCCATCAGCGGCAAGATAACAAGGCAATGCCCGGTCTCAGGGTGCTGGTTTTTCCTCGATGATGGTTCTGGCAGGCCTGTTAAGGTTGAGCTGGGGCACATGGGTATCAAGTTTCCTCAGTGGTCAGGCAAAAGCGTAAAAGTAGAGGGCCGACTTCTGCAGAATAAGGAAGGCCTGGAACTGGTTGGTAATGCAGCAGAATTCTTTTAAATAGAGATTTTAGTAATTTCGTGTGCCTGATAAAAGGAGCGTTTATATGCGATTCGTGGCATTTGCTTTTAAAAATTTATTCAGGAGGCCCTTGCGCACCGGTTTAACAATTCTGGGAATTGCGCTGGCGGTTGCTGTCGCCGTGAGTCTCATGGGGTTTAATATCGGTTACCGGCAGTCAATAGACATGAGCATTGACAAGCTGGGGTTTCAGGTGATGATCATGGCAAAAGGATGCCCATATGAAGCAGCGACCATGATGTTAAAAGGTGGTACCGGGTTGCTGTATCTGCCAGCCAGTATTTATGAAAAAGTGAGATCTGATCCGGATATTGCCGCAATAACACCCATTTTTGTAGGAGTTGCCGAGAAGGAAGGCTCTGGGATCACCAATTCAGCGGCTTCTGCATTTACAATTATTTCTGGAGTAGAGTTAGAAAGTTTTATTTCCATGAAACCCTGGATGAGCATGTCACAAGCTCCGGGACACAGCGGAAGTAGGTGGTTTGACGAAGATTCAGTCGCTGAAGTGGTTCTTGGTTATGAGGTTGCAGAATATGAACAGCGAAAAGTTGGAGACGCATACTATGTCTCAATAACACCGCATGGGCAGACAGAGCCGAAGATGAGCGAATTTAAAGTCGTTGGCATACTTGAGCGCACCGGTACTCAAGATGACGGTACGGTATTTTTACCGATCAGCCTTGCCAGAAGTCTGTTTAATCGACCGGATGAGTTGACCATCGTTGGTTTTAAGCTCAAAGATTTTTCAGGCTTTTCCTTGCGGCAATTTGAACAGCGTTGGGCAAAGCTTCCAGAGGTGCAGGTGGTTGGTTTGCAGCAGGTTAAAACCACTCTGGTGAGCCTTGTAGAGACCGCTCAGACAATGATTGCTTCAGTGGCGGTGGTGGCAATAATAGTGGCTATTATCGGCGTGATAAATTCAATTCTGATGAGTGTTTTTGAGCGCACTGGCGAAATTGGAATAATGAAGGCTATCGGCGCCAATAAAAGTGATATTTTTCAGATTATATGGCTGGAAACTATGATTATCTGTATTGGTGGCGGCATTGGCGGAATTGTTCTCGCGGTATCTGGCACGACTCTTGTTGAGAAAGCGATTCAATCACTCATCGATCTCGGCACCAGAGGCAGTATTGTTGCTATTACAACTCAGATCATGATTGCGGCTCTTATTGGTTCAGCGGTTATTGGATGTTTCGCAGGGTTGTATCCTGCATGGCGCGCTTCTTCAATGAGACCGGTAGAAGCGATTCGAGAAGGCGAATAAGCGGGAGAAATAAATGAATAACATTAAAAAGATTGATTCATCGCCTATTATAGAGGCGCAGGGCCTCAAAAAGTATTATAAACGTGGAATCGAGACGATCAAAGCGCTCGATGGTGTTAGTCTGAAAATTCACGCGGGCGAAATGGTTTCTATTCTTGGCCCCTCCGGCTCAGGTAAAACTACGCTGATGAATCTTTTATCCTGTCTTGATGCTCCTGACGCTGGCGAGCTTCTTGTGGCCGGCCGGTCGGTTGCAGGGGTGTCAGAAGAAGAGCTTGTAGAAGTCCGCCAGGGAGTTCTCGGGTTTGTTTTTCAGAAGTTTCATCTGCTGCCAACCCTTACAGTTGCCGAAAACGTTGAATTACCACTTATGTTTCTACGCCGAAAGGTTGATCGCGAAAAAACGATGGCGATACTGCGCCAGGTCGATCTGGAAAACCGTGCAGGGCACCTTCCCAGAGAGCTATCGGGAGGACAGATGCAAAGAGTAGCGATTGCCAGGGCACTTATAAGCGATTCGCAGGTCGTGATCGCCGATGAACCGACCGGTAACCTTGATCGGGCAAATGGAGAGGCAGTTTTTGCGCTTTTTCGCAGGCTGGTAAAAGAAAAAAATCTGGCAGTTGTCGTCACAACTCATAATGTTGCTTTGGGCGAGCTTGCTGATCGGGTTATTACTCTCGAAGACGGTCGTATTCTTCAGCAAAAAATTAACTCTGCCATTCTCTGAGCGTTTTTGCTCTGAAAATACAGACCCTGAATATGCCGGTTTTATTCTGTTTTTTTTTGCTTCAGCAAGAGGTATAATGAAGCGCAAATGCCATTGGAGGACTATATTCTTTATGCCGAAGCACAGTCTTGTTTTGACTATTTTGCTGAGCCTGGTTTTATGTGTGGCTTTTGCCGATTCTGAAGGGCGACCTGCAACTGAAATCGAAAAAGCTTTTTACAGCAGGGTTATCGACGCCTGCAAGGGTGCCGTAGCCGGCGTTAAAATTGCCTGGGAACAAACAGACATATCAGGCGAAGATCAGTCAGATTATGACAATGTTGCCGTTGGTTGCGAAAATTCAGCCCTGTCTCATCATTTTTATGTTGAATGGTCTGATCAAAAACGCATTGAAAATTCTGGAACCGAAATTTCTGAGGCTCTTGCAGCCAAGATTCCGGAGGCCCAGGATATTGCTCAGAATGCAGATATGAAACGCCTTGAAGAGCTGGGCGAAGAAGTTGCTGCGGCCGCTGATGCGGGCAATTTTGCAGAGGTAGAGCGTCTCACCAAAGAGGCTGAAATAATTGCCGCCAGAGGTACCGCCGCTTTTTCTGAAACTGACAAAAAAATGGGTGAAATCATCGAGAAGATGGCTCCACGCGATGCCCGGGCAGTAATCAGAATTGGCGTTAACCAGTTTTATCAAGATTGCGATTTAAAGCCTGTAACCGGCAAGCTTGACGATGGCACAGAGTTTTGCCGCGTTGAAAACGGTCGTCTTGATAACGAAACCTGGGTCGAGGGAACCTCTTATGTAGCCCTCGGAAAAGGCTGGAAGATGAATAATAACGAATCGATCTACAGTCTTGAGAGGGCAGCAGAAAACGGTCGGCCACATACATCCATACAGTCGCTGATAGTTGCCGTTGAAGCTGAACAGAAAAGAGCTCTTGAAATACTCAACAGCATGAACCTCGGTATTCTCAAGGCGTTAATCGAAAATTGATTATAAAACCCCTGGTTGGGCAGTCAACTCCAGAACCTCAATAATACCTGCAGTAGATGCAAAACAGAATTAAAAAAACATCGTAGTATGCCGATACTGCTTAGAGTTTTTTCAGGAGTATCTTTATGCAAGTAAAACGGGCGAACTGGGGATTTTTGACTTTTGTTGTCTTTTTTCTGATCATTTTTGGTATTGTGGGCCTGTACCTGGGATACAAATGGTACAACCAGAAGTATTACATTGCTCTTTACGATGGCAATATGACCAGATACCTCGATATTCCACCTTTTGCTGAGAGACTTACGCCCTCAAATAGAGAGTTGCTGGGTGAATGCTCAATTGCGATTGGCACAAGCTCTGATCAGACAAACCATTTTTTTAAGGGCACCTGTGATCGTTACGGCTATATTTACAGCCTCAAAGAGAATTTTTTTACCATTGAATTACGAAAGAACTACGTTATCAAGGGCGAATTTGCAGATGGAAAAATGAAACTGACCTGGACACCATCGCTTAACGACAAAATGAAAAAACGCGCTCAGGCACTGTTTAAAGAAGAAGCAAAAGAGAAAAAAGACTGATCAGCCGCCGGCTGAAGTATAAGCCCTGATGGTTCGGCGCCATAGCCATGAGCTGAGAAGCGTCGCTGTCAGGGCTATTATTATGCCCTGTAAAACTGTTCCCAGAGAGGCACGGCCCAGTAATACAGAAGCCGGCACTGATGCGATAAAGGCAACTGGAACAAATGTAACGAAGAATGATTTAAGTCTGCCCGGATAAATGTCAACGGGGTAACGGCACAATGCAAACGTTGACCACATAAGCTGCGCCATGTTTTCGAGCTTTTCAAGTATTACAGCCAGACATATAAGCACCAGAAAAAAACTGTAAATCAGTAGCAGTGAAGCAAGTAATGCCACACAAAACATACCTAAGACAGCCGGACTGATTTGAATAGTTCCGTTGAAGGTCAGCCAGCCCAGTAATAGCAGGGCGGTTGTTATGCTGCCAAGTTCTTCGAATGATATGCGCCTGAACGAGATCATGAGCTGTGCGTTAACCGGCTTGGTTAGAAGAAGGTCGAGATTTCCTGAGTTTACCATTTCACCCATCGCCACGAGGTTCGGGTATAAGAAAATAAACTGCAGCGCAAAGACCAGCATGAATACGCCATATAAAACAAGCATCTGGTCAGAATTCCAGCCGGCAATGCTTTTGGCGGCCGTAAAAAATACCATATACTGCAAAAAACCGAAGATAAAATCAAAAAAGTTGGCAATTATCGAAAACGCAAAACTGCCGCGGTATTCCATAGATTGAATTATTGAAGCTTTCCAGAGGTGCAAAATGATGCCGAACTGACGCATATCAGCCCCCGTATGCTGAATAAACCTTCAGCCCTTTTTTCCAGATCACGCGCATTATCAGGGCAAAAACCAGAATCCATAACCCGAGAGTGGCAAAACCCCTCACAATTTCAGCGGTTGGCAGCCTGCCGGTAAAAATTTCGATCGGAAAACTCAGCATATATCGATACGGCAGCATTTCAGCAAAGTGTCTGATTTTGTCGGGAAAAGTGGCAACCGGCACGATCATGCCGCCCAGCAGCGCCCAGATTCCGCCATTGAGAATCAGATTGAGGGTTGTGACGTCTTCGAGCCAGAAACCCAATAATGCTATAGAGCCTGAAATAAGCATTCGCATCAGACCGCCAAAAATAATTGCCGCGACAAAAAAGAGCAGAATGCCTGGTTCAAGGTGGTTGAGCAGCAAGCGGTCTTTTACTGCATAGCCAAGAACAAGTGTGAACGGAACGAGGTAAAGCAGCTGAATCAGATTGTTTGAGATGCTTTCTAATACATAGCCGATCAACGGTGGAAATGGCTTTAGCAGTTCACGGTTAAGCGAACCATCGCGCACTGCCATGGGAAACCTGAATATGATTCTGCTGTCAGTGAGATTGAGAATAATTGGCACCATCAGGTAGTAGAGAAGATAATCGGCATCTGTATAGGGATTACCCTCTGTCTTCTCAATCGAAAGCCAGGCAGAAGCCAATACTAACGGCAGCAGAAGCAGCCTTATTGCATTTATAAGCATCACGCCGCGATAGGTCAGAATGATTTTAATATAGGCTTTAAATACCGCAATATGGGCGCTGAGATTATACATTGTCGTTTCGGGCAGGGGGCTCTGACGATGTGAAGAGCTGGCCGATTATGTCTTCGAGCGGCGGATCTTCAATCGTCAGGTCGGCGATCTGACCGGTTGAAAACAGCTGCGCTGCCAGTTCACCAACTTTCTGGCGTTTAACCAGAAATCGGTAAAGCTGACCGTCACGGTGTATCAGGCGGCAACCATCGTCAATTGTGCAGGGAAACTCGCCATTATTGATGACTACCGAAATGATTTTGTCGGGGTGCATTTTGTCGGTAAGCTCTTTAAGCTTTCCTTCAAAAATTTTCGCTCCGTGATTGATGACAATGACACGTTGCGCCAGTGCCGCCACGTCGTCCATGTAATGCGATGTCAGCAGTATGGTTGGTTTGAAGCGCCGATGGTAATCGAGAAGAAAATTTCTGATTTTTTTCTGCATCAGAATATCAAGACCGATAGTTGGCTCGTCAAGAAACAAAATGCCGGGCTGGTGAAGCAGAGATACCGCCAGTTCACAGCGCATTCGCTGCCCAAGAGACAGCTTGCGTGTTTGTGTTTCAAGGCAGTCTTTGATTTCGAGCATTTCGATAAGCTCGCCGATTCTAGATTCGAACTGTGCGTCGGTGAGCCCGTAAATTTTGCGATGTATGGCGAAAGTTTCGACAGGGGGCAGATCCCACCAGAGATTCTGCTTTTGCCCCATTACCAGCGATATGGTTTTCAGAAAATCGTGGTCGCGGTTAAAGGGAGTGTGCCCGAGAACTTCTATGCTGCCCGAAGTCGGCATAAGCAGCCCTGAAAGCATTTTTAAAGTTGTAGTTTTGCCCGCTCCATTTGGTCCGAGAAAACCTATTATTTCGCCCCTGCCAATGCACATGTCAAGGTCGCAAACAGCATTTACTGTTTTAAAAACAGGTGAAAAAAAGTTGCGCAGACTGGCGGTCAGACCTTCAGCTTTTATTCTGACGCTGAACTGGCGGTTGAGCTGTCTGGTGATTATGGCAAAGTCATTTTGATTCTGCGTCATAGGCTGTATTTTACTTGTTGAGCGAAGATATTACAAGCTTCGTCAGCTGAAAAAGACAACTGATTTGCCCTTTCAATACTGGTTGTGCCGCCGAACTCTCTGCAAAAGCGTTTCGGCGCCAGTTGATTTTAAGGTGCCAATGGAGTATTAAATAAGGGTTGAATTAAGCTATCGCATAATATCAGGAGAAAAAGAATGACCAAGGGTCCCATCTCTTCTTTTATCGAAGAACACTATCTGCATTTCAACTCAGCCGCGCTGGTTGACGCAGCTAAAGGCTATGTCGCCCACCTCGATAACGGTGGCAAAATGATGGTTACGCTTGCAGGCGCAATGAGCACCGCTGAGCTTGGTAAATCACTTGCCGAAATGATCCGCCAAGATAAAATTTCTATTATTACCTGCACTGGCGCTAACCTGGAAGAAGATATTATGAATCTTGTGGCTCACAATCACTATAAGCGTGTGCCGCATTATCGTGACCTTACTCCAAAAGACGAATGGGAGCTGCTTGAAAACCATCTCAACCGTGTTACCGATACCTGTATTCCCGAAGAAGAAGCTTTCAGACGACTGCAGCAGCACGTTCATCAAGTCTGGAAAAATGCAGAAACAAAGGGTGAACGCTATTTCCCGCATGAATATATGTATAAGATGTTGCTTTCGGGCGTTCTTGAGCAATATTACGAAATCGACCCCAAAAACAGCTGGATGCTCGCTGCTGCTCAGAAAAACCTGCCGATCGTCGTGCCAGGCTGGGAAGACTCAACAATGGGCAACATTTTTGCCTCATACTGCATCAAAGGTGAACTCAAGCCCTCGACAATGAAATCGGGTATCGAATACATGATCTGGCTCGCTGACTGGTATGTTAAAAATTCTTCAGGAAAAGGCATCGGTTTTTTCCAGATAGGCGGCGGTATTGCGGGCGATTTTCCGATCTGCGTCGTGCCGATGCTTTATCAGGATCTCGAAATGGAACAGATTCCTTTTTGGAGCTATTTCTGCCAGATTTCTGATTCGACAACCAGCTATGGTTCATATTCAGGCGCTGTTCCCAACGAAAAAATCACCTGGGGCAAACTCGCCGTCGATACCCCGAAGTTTATCGTTGAATCAGATGCGACGATCGTCGCGCCCCTGATTTTTGCCTGGATACTCGGCTGGTAACCTGTTACTGACTTTTTTAAATTTTGCATAATAAAAAAGCTGCCCCTGGCGGGCAGCTTTTTTATTGAAATAAATCGCCTCTGTCGACGATCGGGGCCGGTCTAATAGGCGGTCTGGTAATAATAGACAGCAAGAAAACCGCTACTATTCCAATGCAGCATATTGAAACTGCCTGTCTGCGTATCGGTTTTTAAAAAACCTCCCAAAATCGGGCCATAGGCTTCAGGAAACGAGCTGACCTGAACTGAATTTTCGATCGCATTCTGAGAGGCAAGTTGAACATAGCTTCGCGTAGTATATTCGCCCATCCAGAGACGACCGTTAAGGTCAACGCCATAGTCGCCGCGTAACGGGTTTGTGACTATTTGCGGATACAGAGTTTGCAGGTTGATAAAACAATCAGTCATAATAGCATCCTCAGATGGACCCATTAAAAACAACTTCAGATATAGTTGCCCGCCGCCACAGGCGAATTGATATATTTGATCCGTAGCCCAGTAAACTTTGCACACTGCTGTTGGCGCGGTAGGACCGGTTACCGATAAAGGTATTTTATCAACCAGAATAGAAGCGCCCCCATTTATATCCACGTCTAATCTTGCGCAATACAAATATTGGCTGTCAGCACAGATTTTTGCAGAATAACCACCTGATGGATCATTTGACAAGCTGTGGTTAAGCCTGGCAACAAGAGTGGAAGTCGCCAGCATGGTCGTTGGGCTCGAAAAAACTCTCAGATCGGTAACTGCATCGTAACCAATTTCGCCAAAAGTAGCTATAGAACCCATACTGAAAAGTTTGCCGCTGACGTAAACCAGTTGGTTTTGCGCGTAAAGAGGCACATCGGCAACAGGCCCCTGTGTAACAAGAGTCATGGAGGCATTGTAGCAGGCAATGCCGTCAGTATACTGCACAAATATATTTCCGCCGCCGGCTGTAAAACTTACTGCGTTTGAAGACGTTAAATTCGGCGCCGAAATGAACAATTCAGGGTCAATGGGACTCCCTGCGGCATTATAGTTGTTGATTTTTATTCCGCTGGCATCATATCTTGCTACATAGGTGACGCCGTTCATTACCTCAAAACCACAGATTGTATCAGTTCCGAATGTGTCAGTGGATGCCAGAACTCTTGAATTGACGACATAGTTCATGCTGCTGAGGGTGGTAAAGCTTTTGGTTGCAGGCGACATAGATTGTATATCGCCAAAGCGGTTATAGACATAGACTGTATAAGTAGTCTGTGGCAGCAAACCGGTCAATTGGCATGAGTTGCCTTCAACAGTAAGAGAAGCGATGTGGGTTGTACCCTGATATAAGCCAACGAATGAATTCTGTGTGAACAGGGCATTGTTCCAGCTTATGGCGGCCCTCTCTGCTTCCAGCGAATTAACTGTCAAACCGCTTGGTGCAAGCATTGCCAGGGTGAACTCAACCGGATTACTGCGCAGAATAAAAGTTTCTGCAGTTCCTGGCCGGGTCCATAATTTTTCGACTACGACATTGTGCTCACCGGGTGCTAATGAAGCGATCAGCACCTCATCCTGCCCATCGGTGGGGGTGACATTGACGGGACGAGACTTGAAGTTGCCGTCTATGAGAACGCGCGACGTGGCGGGGTTGACTGGCAGGCTGCTAAAGCCCGTTCCAGCAAGGCTTAAAATATTGTCCATGGCATTATACATTAAAATTTCCGGCGCAACCTGAGTTGCAGACAGGGTTGCCCCTGTCAGTCTCTGGCCTTCAGCAAGCGAAAACTCGGTAGTTACACCAAAGTAGCCGTTGCCATCGGGAATAGCAGTGACGGTATAGGTGCCGGGCGGAATGTCGTCAAAGCTGAAATTGCCGCTACCGGGAGCGGTATAAAAACTTTCTCTGTAGGTTCCCGGGGCAGTTGCTTCAAGCAGTAGATTATAAGGCTTCTGAAGAACCGGTGTCACTGAACCTTGTATGCTCGCCATTACCGAGGGCGGCGTGATCGGGCTCAGGGTAAAGCTGGGCAGACTCATGTCAGCAGCTACAACGATGGGGTTGGTAAGTGTCGTCGCTGGTTTGTAAAGACTGCTGATAACAGAGATAATGTAAGTTCCAGGCTGAAGATTGATCGAAAAACCGCCAACCGCATCGGTAATCGCAGTATAAGTATTTGCACTGCCACTGGTCGGGGTCATGGCGATAGTAACATTTGCATGGTCGGTGTCGTTGTCGACAAAAATACTCTTTATGGCGGTGCCGCTGACGGTAAACAGCTGAACCGGTGTCTGAATCGGGGCAAGGTTGAAGGTTGTCAGTGCTGTATTGCCGGTTACAGTTACCGGTGTTGGAAGA
>SABV01000535.1 GCA_009928855.1 Erysipelotrichia bacterium
AACCTACGAGACGAACGTCATCTTTTTTCTTGAGAGCTTTTTTGATGATAGAGAGAGTAGCATCAAGAGCCTGAGTAGCCTGGGTCTGTGTCATGTTGGTGGTTTTTGCGATTTCGCGCACGAGTTCGATCTTTTTCACTTAACGGGATCCTCCTGAAAACTGAATTAGGACTCAACACAAGTAAATCGTACCAACAGTATTCAGCTTTGTCAATGGGTTTAGAAAAAAAATTATCTTTTCCGTGTCTGTACATCACGAAGTCGGCTTGAAAGTATCCTCTGTTCTGATTGCAGCTCAAGAATCTGTGACTGTAATATTGCTATTTTCCGCCGTTGAGAGGTGGTTGAAATATTCTGATTAACCATCGAAGTCATTTCGAGCTCAACCTGACGAATTTGACTTTGCACACGCAAAAGACGATTGCGCAACAACGAAAATTCGCGATCAATTGAAGCATCATCATTGATATTAGTCGTCGGGCGTCGATATTGCCCGAGCTCAGAACCGTGCTGGTCTTTTATCATCACATTTTTTTCAGCAAAAGTACTGCCAATTACAGAATCTTTTGCAAGTTGCTGCTGACGAAGCATTTCTAGAAATTCAGAACGCTGGCGGGCAATAATGTTTAGCCTGGCCTCTTTTGCTGTGCCAGAGTGAACCCCTTCAACGACATCTTCTACAGCCGGAAGATTTAACCCAGTATCGAGTTCCGGGCGCATTGGCGGAAGAGAGTTTTCGACCAGCGGCCCCGGAGGAGGCGGAACGACAGCCTTTGTATCCTCAATTACAGGCGCGGGCGTTGGCAATATTGCGGGAGGTTCTAGTTTACTGTCGATAGAAACACCAGCCGGAACCGCTGGCTGTAATGCCGGAGGCAAAGAAGAATCGGCAAATTTTCTAGCTTCCCATTCGCTTATCAGAGAAGTTTCGACTGTCGAAGCCTGAAACTTTTCGGGTTTGTCTGCCACTTTTGTATTATCAACTATTGTAGTATGCATACCGGGTTGCAAAACCAGCTGACGATTTCGTGCATCTGAAGCAGCTCTGACCGCCACAATTCCTGAAAAAACCCTGATTCTGCTTTTACCAAATCTGTCAACATCGACGTCAAAGGAGGTTCCTAGAACGCTGCATGAGCCGAGCGGCGTAATTACCTTAAAAATGTCACTGCTACGCCTGACGCTCAGCCACACATTTCCCACTTTGAGATTGATACCGTAGCGCAAAAGAGTGACCATTGCGTTATTTTTAAGGCGCGCAATCGTGCCATCGGGAAAATGCAATTCGCCGCGCCCGTTGCCCTCTACCTTAACCATGTCTCCGGCTTTCAGATCGACAGGCTGAACCTGTTGCAACGCCAGCCAGGTAGAGCCACCGGTTCTAGACAAAACAGCCCGCCCCTCGGTGTTTTTAAAAAAATATCTGTCATGTTGCGCCTCAACTGAAGTTGTCATAAAGGCGCAAATTATAAGAATCACCAGAACAGCCAGGTGCTTTTTCATATCTTTACTGACTCCACCAAAACTCGTTTAATAAGCAAAGAATTCTACCCTTTTTATCTGCCAACCTCAATACAAAATACCAGGGCAACGGCAAATCTTCAAAGCAAACGGGGATAAAAAATCTTAAACAAGCATTTGTTGCGCTTTACATTTAGAGCAACTGAAGTACCTTTAGTCATGAGGCAAGAAAAAAAATCTACTAACAGAGGGGGTAGACATATGTCTGGCTATGACAACGGATACACCATGCAGATCGAATGCTCCTGCGGCGCCGTATTTGAACCGACAGACATAGTCACGGACGAATACGGAGAACGCTGGGCCGTATGCCCAGAATGCCATACCAGAATCAGACTTCTGGCAAAGGACTGATTTTTTGTTGCGTGTTGTTCACGGGGTGTGGTATATTGAGTCTCGCCAGCCGGAATGGCGGAATTGGCAGACGCACGGGACTCAAAATCCCGCGCCCCTCAAAGGCGTGTCGGTTCGACCCCGACTTCCGGCA
>SABV01000536.1 GCA_009928855.1 Erysipelotrichia bacterium
TTGATTTACCTGCTGAATAGCGATATCAAAGTAAAAATCGAAAATAACCAGTTCTCGATAAGCTTTGAATCGGCATTTCAAAAAGCGGTGGAGGAAGTGGAAGAAGAGGAGGAATAGCATGACCGAACTCAAAAGAAAAATCCCTCCCGGCATTCTGCTTGTAATACTTGCCGCCGCCATCGCCGAAATATGCGCCGGTCTTAATTCTGTATTGTTTCCGGTTACACTTGAATCATTCGGTCTAAACAACAGTTTAATCGGCTTTATTCTCTCGGTCGAAGTAATGTCGGTAGTTTTTTTAAGCCCGGTTATAGGCAAAATCATCGCCAGGTTCGGAATTTTCTGGTCAACGGTTATCGGCACTATTGGCCGCGCGGCCATTCTGATGGCTCTTATAGAAACCAACAATACGCTGCTCTGGGTACTATTACTATTTCTATTTGGCGTCTGTTCAACGATTCTGGGAATCTCGCTGCAAACATGGGTTAATTTTACAAAATTGCCTGGAGTTCGTGGCCTAGTAGTCAGCATATATAGTGCCTCTCTCGCCATCGGTATTGCATTCGGGCCTGTTTTAATGCAGTTTATCGGAAAAAGCCGCGATCTAGCCTTTACAGTCAGCGCGGTCATTACTCTGCTGGCGCTGGTTCCGATTATTTTTATGCGGTCCTCTATTCCGACTTTTGACGTCACCGAAAAACCAAGGTTATGGTTTGTTATTCGAACCGGAAAATATGTTATGTTCAGCGCCGTTGTGGGCGGCATAACCTTCTGGGGATTGCCCTCTTTTTTGACGATTTACGGAATGGATGCGGGGCTTTCTCTTGAGCAAGCTTCTTTGCTGATAACAATGTTCATGCTGGGCGGTTTGATCATGGGGCCAGGCATCGGCTATTTTTCGGACCGTTTCGAACGGCAATATGTCATTCTATTGAGCTTTCTCGTGGGACTTTTATGCTCAATTTTTCTACCCATCGCAATTTTTAATGTATTTACCGCCTATGTTCTTCTCTTTATCTGGGGGGGCACCATGGAAGGCGTCAGTTCAGGAGGCATGGCAATGCTGGCTGAACTCTACCGCAAAGAAGATCAGGTTTCGGCAAACATAGCCTACACATTGATGGATGCTATCGGAGGTTCTATTGGAGTAATGTTGATCGGTTTTGCGATGGACTGGCATGGCAGCGAGGGTCTTGTATATGTTGTCGTCGGAGCAGCAGTCATATATTTTAATTTTGCCCTGACCCAATATAAAGTTGAATGAAATCACTTCAGATGGTTGAAAGTCTTAAACAGCATATCTTGCATTTTTTTCAGCATTATCGTATGTACACAATGTTGATTAGATTTATAGATCAAAAAGAATCTTTCTTGTAAGGAGACATCATGCGTAATAAACGAGGCTTTTTTCTGGCGCTTTCTATCGCCGTGTTTTTTCTCGCCGGGCTGCTTCCGGCAACCGCACAGGTAAGCCTGGGAGCGGGCGATCAAACTGACGTTGTTGTAAAAATCGATGGTGAAAATGAAACCTTCACCGTTCTTCGCGATTACAAAAAAACCGAACAATTTTATTATGTTCCAAACAAGCCCCAGCTGGCGACCCGCGGTAACGGATCAAAAAAACGCCCGGTATTTCACCTTCTTAAATACCAGACCAAAAACCCCGAAACTAACGACCTCGTGCAGGGTGGCATTCTTCAATTCGCCGTTCGCCTGGCTCCAGGTGCAGATGTCGTAAACCAGATAAGAACTTCAGTGGCTTCCCAGTTCAAAATCGATGAAAAAACCGTCAAACTGGCACCTCTGCCATTCAAAAGCGCTGAAGTAACAATTTATGACCTGAAGGGCGAGCTTCTGACGACTGAATTTCAGAAACCCGGTATTGCACCGTCATTCGCCAACAACGAGATCCCGTTTCAGGTACAGCTCACCGACCTGAGCGCTGACGTCTATGACGCGCTTACACGCGGCGGCGGCGGCATCCCTGTATACATCACCTATTCT
>SABV01000537.1 GCA_009928855.1 Erysipelotrichia bacterium
CCAATGCCGATTTTTAAAAACCGACGCGCCCATGACAACCCAAATTTTTAACCACCGGCAAAACTCAAAACACTTCGGCCAATTTTTAACACCAGGTCGAACTGCTCACTTTTAAAACCATTGGCGTAAACTCAAAACACTAAGGCCAGGTCTTTAAATTCAAAGGCACAACAAAGGCAGATTAAAGAGGCATATTCTTTAATACAGGGGGGGGTTTGAGGCAAAATTCATGCTCTAATGCTTTACTGGTCTAGGTTTGAGTGCTTACATTTTCGCGGTATGACTGCCAGTGTAAAAACATCGCTTTAACCGCATCAGCAAAGACTGAGCATAAAAACTGAGCCAAGCGCAAAGCGAACCCCCACCTATAAAAGATTTTTACATTGTGGAAGATCTGCGAACCTTTGTTTGTTTATGAACTTGGCACGTTCGCGCCCAGGCATCAGCCTACAAATTGCCACCTTAAAACAATCTTTACATTGAAAAGGCGTTACGCATAACTCGAACATTTCAGCGCCCGCCTCAATTTCAATCGTTATGCCATCGTAAAAAGCAGGCAGGCGATAGATGTTTGTTTTCAAACTTTTGCCATCATGCCCGATTTTGTCGCGCCGTTCGCCTTTGCGTATAAACTGCAATTTGCCTAATTCAGCAAGCTTCTGCAAGCTGGCACTGATTGCGCTGCCTTTGTAGTTCTTACTTTCAACAATGGCCTTGCCGATCTGCTCATAAGTCATCGTAAAATGCCCGTTGGCATCAGCAAATATTTTTGAGTGAACCAGCAACGCGTAATACAGCCGCCTGAGCTTCTCATTTTGCAGCTTATTACCAGCATCGACGCTCATAACTTCGCGAATGTCTGCCAGGGAAATTTCAATCTTGCGCGTTAAATTGTAGTTGCGCCGGTAAACGCTTCTGACAACGTATTCAACGCTTTTGATGATAGGCGCATCGACCGCCACCGCTGACCATTTTTCAGCAATCCAGTTGCGCAAAAAATCAATACAATTTGCCTGCTTAAGCTTCAGATATTGCCGCGCATAAACCGCAACCCTGAAAAGGCTTTTATTGCGTATGCCTATATCGTGAACGCCTTCAGCAATCAACCTTTTTATGTTTTCAACCGCAAGATCTGTATCATAAACCGGCAAAGCATTAACCGAATCGGCTAACTTTTCACCCGCCTGCATCAGCTCAAGATCTGCTTTGCTTAAATTGTTGATTTCGCAAATATCTTGCAATGCCTCAATGCTCATCGGCGCAATCTGAAAAACTTCGTTTTCTGGTAACGGCTGCCCGAACTCATCAACCGCCGCGCATACTTCGCCAGTCTCATAATGAACGCCGAACGGCAATTTATAGCCCTTTGCATTGCCGCCGAATAACTCTAACTGCTGGCTATTTAAACCCGTTTCAGCAAGAATGATTTTGTAAAATTCTTGAATTAGCGCCTTGCTCACCAGGTCAGCAAAGAATAAATCGACGTGCCAACCCTTACGACCTGAAACGCTGACAAGATAACGATTAGATTCAATGCCAAGCCGCCCGAAAGCATCGAGTATTGAAATAACATCGGTAAAATCGCCAGTATCAACATCAAAGCCGCAAAACTTACTAGCTGACTGTGTAACATGAACACCGATACAGTCTTTGCCCGCCAGATGATTTTTTATGTCTTTGTCGTTCAATGACCAACCACGCGCATTAGATTGATTAAACACGCCTTTATCTGTGTAGCTAAGCCACTTGTGCCGCGTAGTTATGTATCGCTGGTTAATGAACTCGACCAGGCTAACAGAATATTTTTGTTGATAATCACGCCAACAAAGGCCATGAGCCGCTTTAACGTGAGGCGCTAAGCGTTCAAACGCTTTGCCGCAAACTTTGCAGGTCATCATAGCGTTATTTGCTCTGTGAATTGGCTATAAATTCACTATGGTTAATGAACTGCTGCAAAGCTTCTTCTGACACGCGCCAGGTCATGCCGCCCAT
>SABV01000538.1 GCA_009928855.1 Erysipelotrichia bacterium
GTTCAAGGCAGTGCAGACCGGCGGTCCTTCAGGCGGATGTATCAAATTCGACCAACTCGACACAGCCATCGACTATGAATCTCTTAAGAAACTTGGATCCATGATGGGCTCCGGTGGCATGATCGTCATGGACGAAGATGACTGCATGGTCAATGTTGCCAGATTTTTCCTCGAATTCACACTTGATGAATCTTGCGGCAAATGTACTCCCTGTCGTATCGGCAATAAACGACTCTTCGAAATGCTCGACAAAATTTGCGACGGCCGCGGAACCCGCCAGACTCTTCAGGATCTCAAAGACCTCAGCTATGCAATCAAGGATACCGCTTTGTGCGGCCTTGGTCAGACTTCTCCAAACCCGGTTCTCTCAACCATCGCCCAGTTCGAAAATGAGTATCTCGCTCATATCGACGAAAAGCGCTGCGAAGCCGGTGTCTGCAAAAAACTGCTGAAATACGAAATAAACGATAGCTGCGTTGGCTGCACCATGTGTGCCAGAAACTGCCCGGCCAGCTGTATTTCAGGCCAGGTTAAACAGAAACACACTATCGATCAGAGCAAGTGTATTAAATGCGGCGTCTGCAAAGACGTATGCAAATTCCACGCTGTTGATCGCAAGTAAGCCAATACAGGAGAAGCAAATTATTATGATTAATCTTACTATCAATAATCTTCCGGTTCAGGTAAACGAGGGCGAAACAGTTCTCGATGCAGCTCACAAACTCGGAATCGATATTCCGACCCTCTGTCATTTTAAAAGCTATGGCCCATGCGCAGTCGAATCCAAAACAGGCTCATGCCGAGTTTGCGTAGTTGAAATAGAAGGACGCCCGAATCTGGCTCCTTCATGCTGCACCCCGGCAACAGCCGGCATGAAAGTCATAACTTCAAACATGCGCGTAATTAACGCCAGAAGAACCATGGTTGACCTGCTCCTTTCAGACCACCCCAAAGATTGTCTGACCTGCGAAAAGAACGGCGACTGCCAGTTGCAGGATCTCGCAGGCAAAATGGGACTGCACCGAATCAAATACAAAGGCGAAATGTCCAAGCACGAAATTGACGTTTCGAGTGAAGCAATTGTACGCGATCCGAACAAGTGCATCATGTGCCGCCGCTGCGAAGTTGCCTGTAATGAAGTGCAGACCGTAGGTGTTCTTTCTGGTATCGGTCGCGGCTTTAACGCAGTTGTTGGCCCGGCAGATCTGGCTCCTCTCGCTGAAACCAAATGCACCTATTGTGGTCGCTGTGTAGCAGCTTGCCCGACTGGCGCTCTTACTGAAGTTGACCACACATACAAAACCTGGAACGCTATCAATAGTGGCAAAACAGTCGTCGTTCAGACTGCGCCGGCTGTTCGCGTTGCTCTTGGTGAAGCTTTTGGCATGGAACCGGGCTCAATTACCACCGGCAAAATGGTAACGGCACTGCGCATGATGGGCTTTGCGAAAGTTTTCGATACAGACTTTTCGGCCGACCTGACAATCATGGAAGAAACCACTGAATTCATACACAGGCTCAAAGAAGGCAAGAATCTGCCGATTCTCACCTCATGCTGCCCCGGATGGGTCAAATTCTTCGAACACCAGTTCAAGGATCTGATGCACATTCCGTCTACATGTAAATCTCCTCAGCAGATGTTCGGTGCTATCGCCAAAACTTACTATGCAGAGAAGATCGGTGTAAAAGCCGAAGATATGATCGTAGTATCAGTAATGCCATGTCTGGCCAAAAAATATGAATCTGCACGCGAAGAATTCAATTCAAGCGGCACACGTGACGTTGACATTGTCATTACCACCCGAGAACTCGCTGCCATGATCAAAGAAGCAGGTATTGCCTTTGATCATCTAGAAGAATCCAACTATGACGATCCGTTGGGCGAATCAACCGGTGCCGCCGTTATTTTCGGTGCCACAGGCGGAGTTCTTGAAGCAGCTCTGCGAACCGCTGCTGACTGGGTAACTGGTCAGGATCTCGAA
>SABV01000539.1 GCA_009928855.1 Erysipelotrichia bacterium
GTTTCGCTGTTTAACAGTTCTAGCGAAGAAGCGAGCTGGTCTGGCTTGAATGCTCCTACCGCAACGGTGCCAAGACCGAGTGACGCGGCCTGAAGATAGATATTCTGGCCGGCGTGGCCTGCTTCCATGTACACGTAGATTTCGCCGCGCTTGCCGTAACGACGGGTAGTTCGCGAAAACACTCCGGCAATCGCAATAACCGCCGGGGCAGAAGCAATAAACCTCTGCGAAAGAGCCGACTGGCAGACCTGTTCTCGGCGATCGCCATCGACAATTTTTTCAAGAGCGTGCTGTCGGGGATGATATAGGTATACGCCGGGTGCAAGAGTCTCGACATTGCCGGTTATGAGAAAAAGCGACAGCGGGTAAGTTGCCCCGGCCGAAGGGGCAGCTCTAAAGCCCTTTTGCGGGCTGGTTATGCCCTGGGCAGCCCAAAGCAGTTGAGAAACCTGCGCTAAAGAAACAGCGGCATCAACAAAACATCTGATAGAGCGGCGACTGGCGATCGCCTCTTCAAGAGAAAGTGTACCCGACGAAGTGGCAGCAGGAAGGCTGATCAAAGGCATAGTCGGTGCTCCGCGAAATTCTTGTATTTCAGTCTGGGCATCAGAACAACCGCAACATAGCATCAGTATTAGAAGTAATAACGGCAAACATTTTAGTGCAGATCTATCAAGGGGTAGATAATTCATATTTAGAGGGTATTTTATTCCTTTTTTAACACAATTTCAATAGCTCAACAATGCACAGAGGGCAAACGTGTTAAGCACATAGATTCTTCTTCCACACCATGAATAACGCGATCCGTTTAAGCCATTCCAGCCAACTGCCGGTGCATTGTTGATTGAAGTCTGCGGCTGAATTGACCGCCGCAGGAAAAAGCTGTAGCATGCCTCTGAGTGACCTTATATATTAAAAAAGAGCAAAACATTTTAGATGTCAGATTTGAATAGAATGGGCGTATTATTTCTGGTGCTGGCAATCATGGCGGCATGTATTGCTTCTAACGCGCGGTGGCGGAGCAAATGGGGATGGGGTCGCACTGGCCAGGGCGGCCCGATTTCAGCGATTGGCTGGTTCGCCTGGATTCTGGCGTTTCTGGTTATATCAGCGGCCGGGTTTGAGATTTTACCGCTGCAAAGCATTTTTTTCGTGGTTCCTGGTGTTATGATTGCCGGGGTATATGATTCGTGGCATAACAGCCGGTGAGCAATTCACACATCTGTTGTTTTTGTTTAAATTGAAGTTGCAAGCGCGCTGCCATTGTGATAAATTTATCAAACGAGCTTTTGCAGGAATTACCGCAAAGTCAATGTTTTATTTATTTCAGGAGATGTATTAATGATGCAAAGTCGTGTAAAATGGTTTGATAACGTTAAGGGCTATGGCTTTATTGAAAGCACCGAAGGCCAGGATATCTTTGTTCACTACAAACAGATAGAGGGCGATGGCTATAAAACTCTGCGCGAAGGTCAGCAGGTTGAATTTGAACTCTCTCAGGGTGATAAAGGCCCACTGGCTGTCAACGTCAAGCTGCTTGTCTGATAACAACTGCGATATAACGGGGGCGAGACGGGTTACCGCTTCGCCCCTTCTTTATTGAAAAACCGTTTTGAAGTTTATTGAAGGGATGTACCAAACACAATGGAAGAACTGAAGCTGAATTCGACCCAGGAACAACGCCTGCAGGTAATCGAAGAATTGCGCAAAGAAGGAATCGACCCTTACGGTCAGCGCTATGACCGCACCCACTCATCAGAAGAAGCAAAGGTTTTTTTCGAAAAAGCTGAAGCTGCAGCACCCGAAAAAGAGCACTTCACGACCACATCCATGAAACTGGCCGGGCGCATCGTCGCCAAACGTGACCAGGGCAAAACAGCATTTGTCCACATCACTGACCAGGCCGGAAAAATTCAGATATACATTCGCAAAGACGCAGTCGGAGACGAAACTTTCGCTCTGCTCAAACGTCTCTAC
>SABV01000540.1 GCA_009928855.1 Erysipelotrichia bacterium
AACGCCACCTTTACTCTATGATGATTAATTTCACTCTGAAGTTGTTTAAACACACGATTTGACGACTTTTTTAAAGAATGAAATGCCTTCAATAAGCCTGGATCATCACCCTTAATAGTAGCCTTTAACAGTTTGCCGAACCATGACCACTGATTGATTCTCAATTGTGATTGCGGATCTCGAAACGAAGGGATAACTGCGCTCTGAAGAAGCTCATTCCTTATCGATGCAGAAAAAGCCATAAACCATTTTTCAGTGCTTTGCTCTCGCACAAAGAATCTGAGGTCTTTCTGCACTTTGTCTTGATCGTCACAATATGCTCTGAATGCGTAAGCAAAAGAATATTTATCATTAAAAAAGCTTTCAAAACTCATCTCACAGTAAGATTTTTCACCTATCCACAACTTTTGAATACCATCTGCATCAGAAAAGATATTCAGGCAAGCATCAAGCTGAGCAAAAAACTTGTTGTCTGTTAGTGAATGCCCTACAAGCGTTTTGTTTCGATAACTACCAGAAGCGTGTAGATTAAATGGCGATGATTTTTTGATCTCATCGAAATTCAGCGCTTCACCATCATTTCGAATTAGCTCACCAAAAATGTAAATTGGTTCATCGACCTTACCGTTGTGGAAATCTTCAAGTGTAATGTTCTCTGTTTTGGAATAATCAGGTTTGTAATCGCCAAGAAGAATATCAATCGCTTTCAGAATATTAGATTTTCCGGCATTGTTCTTGCCAATTACAATGTTTTTTCCAGGGCTGAACGTAATATCAATTTCTGATATAGAGCGAAAATTCTTAATGACCAGACGGGATAAATACATAGAATCTTTCTTTTATTCCGCGCCCAGGGCTTTTATAACGGCATCGACGGGGTCGGCGTAGAAGCTGGTCTGGAATTTGGCGAATAGTTCGCCGGGGATGGTGGGAATATCTCTGACGCTGCTCATGGGTAACAACAAGCGTTTGGCACCGGCATCGAATGCCATCTGCAGACATGCATCAAGGTTTTCGCCTGGTATGATTGAGCCGCCCAGGCTCATATTGCCGAGAATTACCATACTGCTTTGCACAGGTCTTGCCAATAAGCCCGAGCAAAGAGAAATAAAGCTGACCAGAGTCAAAGCCGCTGGCGCGCCGGTATTGTGCATTTCCACCAGATGCAGGTGATAATCTCGTTCCAGTGGTTTGCCCGAGGCCGATATACGATTCATGTTGGCTTTAAAGTAGTCGAAAGCGACTTTTATGGCTTCGCGGGTTTTGGCATTTGATTCAACACCAGAGATGGTGAGTTTGCCACTTCCGGCCACAACCTGAAGCTCAAGTCGGTATAATCCAAGATGTCCATTGTTGCCGGCCGCCACTGTATGTAGTGAACCGGGCTTTAATGGTGAGTCTGAAATAAGGGTGCCACCGCCCTGTTCAGGCACGCCGACAAAGAACTCTTCCATGGTTTCAGCATCGAGGTAACTGAAATGAACGTCAAAAAACTCCATGCCGCCAATTTTCTTCAGCTGTTCTTTAACGCGGCGGCGCGCTTCCAGGGCGTAGCGCAGGCAACGTTCTACCGCGCCACGATCATAGTTGCCAGCCGGATATAACAGCTTCAGCAGACCAGACACTGTTTTTCTGACTGCGATGGTATCGCGCTGGTTAAGGTTATTACCCAGCTTGAAATACTTATCGATTGCATCGGCAAATGTGCGCTTGCGCATTTCTCTGAACCATTCAGCCAGGTAATCAACAATGAGCCCAAACTGGTTGGTAAAGAATTCCGGGCGCATTTTCGGGATCTCCCAGCCAGGAATATAACAATGCATACGATCAAAAAAAGCTGAGTCGATCATCACCTCGGGAAATGGTGCAAACAGATGCCCTGTTTTAACCAGCTGATCAACGCTCTGGTTGATATTGCCTACAAATACCATCGAGGCGTCTGCACTTATGGCATCGCGGCCACGAGAAAATGAGCC
>SABV01000541.1 GCA_009928855.1 Erysipelotrichia bacterium
ATCATTTCCTGGGCAACAGCCCATTCTCTGGAGTTTGCAGGAGCCTTGGCGAAGATTTTTTCAAAGCGGGCAAGAGCCATTTTTCCGGCTTCCTGGTCTCCTTTGAGCAGCAGCATATCTGTGTAAGCATTTGCGCTTTTCATCAAAAGCCGCAGATCATCGGGAGCGGATGAAAGACCCGTCTCAAGCACAGCGGCAGCATCGCCGGGTCTGCTTTCACGACTTAGACGGTCAGCCTCTTCGATTATCTGATCAACAGTCATACGTTTGAGTACGTAATCACTCGGGCGGGCATCCTGGCCAGAAGTGGCTGGCAATTCAGGCACAGCGTCACTCTGAGCGGTAGATGTTCTGGCAGCCTTTGCGGCAGCAATTGCGTCTGCACGCTCTTTTTCTTTTGCAGCGCGTTCAGCCAGTTCGGCTTCATAGCGATCTATTATACGGGTCGCTTCGTCAGTGAACTGAGAACCAACAGCTTTACCGGCGGAGCTTTTCTGCTCGAGGTAGTTTTTGAGGTCTGGCACCGCAAGTTCAATATTTCCAGAGATATAGATCAAAAGACCTCGATAAAATAGACCGTTTTGCATCCGGTTAGGACGATCTTTCAGGTATTCAAGACCTTTTCGTATCAAACCGTTTTCGGGTTCAGCCAAAAAATCTCTCTCGGCAATTATACAGCTTGCATATAACTCGATAGCACGCTCCACCTTGTCTTCATCGATAGCTTCCATGGCCTGGTTAAAAATACTGGCAACAGGACCTTTGCGAGTAGTGCGCACTTTTTTCTTCTGATCCCGTTCTTTCTGTATTTTTTCAGACATCTTTTCGACCACAGGCACCTGTTTCGATTCGCTCGAAGGCTTTTCGAGTGGTTTTGCGGCAACGACTGGTTGAGTCATCTCTGAGGGCGATTCGTAGACTCGCGGCTGCCCGGTTGTAGAATCAACAACATAAACCTGCGATTCGGCAAGCCCTGGCAATATAGGTACAGCTTCATCGCCCCCTTCGGAAGAAAGAGTGCGCAAACGTTGCAGCGCCTGTGTAAATGAGGGATTCAACGATAAAGCACGGCCATAACTTTCGCGGGCTTCCTGCATACGTCCCATGGCTTCATAACAGAGCCCCATATTGTAAGGAACCCAATAAGAGTCTGGATTTATACGTTCAGCCTGCTTGTAACAATGTAAGCTGTCTCTGAACTGGCCACTTTTTTTATAAAGAATGCCGAGATTGTTGTAGGCATGAAAATTATCTGGATCTATGCGTAAAAGCACAAAATAAGCTTCGACTGCTTTCACAAAATTATTGGCCAGACTGTATTCCATAGCCAGATTAAGATGCGAATCGATATCACGCGGATTATCTATCAGCCGCTGTTGCAACTGATAGATTTTTCCGGCATTAATCGAAGCTTCAAGCCTGGAAACATTAACGAGCAAACAAAAACACACCGCCAGCACAATAAAGCTGCCGGTGCCTGCCAGGCGAAATAGAATCAGGGCGAAGTCGGATTCAGCGTGCTTCGACAAGAAACTTGATAGCTGTTTTTTCGTTTCCATCAATCTCTATTTTGGCAAAAGCTATCATGGTGATCAGCTCAACGCCTTTGGGGGCTACGTAACCACGGGTGACCGCAATAGACTTGACTGCCTGATTGACAGCCCCGGCGCCGACTGCAAGAAGTTCTACCTGCTTGTCTTGTTCCAATACGGCCGCAATAGCCCCTGCAACTGACTTTGGATTCGATGATGATGCAACTCTAAGTATTTCCATGCTGAGCCTCTCCTGTGAGTTTAAATACCGAAACCTCTTCGGTTAAATTATACTCAAAAAATTATTTTTTATGCAAATTCTTTATTTACTGCAATACAAATTTTGCGCAAAATAAAGAGCCACCGAAGATTCGGCAGCTCTTCATTATTCTAATATTCACTCTGCGCGACAGAACAAGATACTGGCATTCTGGCCGCCAAA
>SABV01000542.1 GCA_009928855.1 Erysipelotrichia bacterium
GCTATAGTAGGTTCGGGTTTTGCGGCAACCGTGCTCACTGTTTTGGGTGTGGCTGATGGATCAGCCTGTGTGGAGGTTTTGGTATTTGTTTTGGCCGGTGGAAGTGCTACGGCTTTGTCTTTGATTGCCTGTTTATCCCGGATTTTGCCTGGTAACTGGTCCCCATATCTGGCAGTAAGCTCACCAAGCTTTTCGTTGGCCGGCTGATAGGAAGGGTCTAACTCAACTGCTTTTCGATATGCCTTCATCGCATCTGCAATGCGGTTGTTGGCCAGGTAAATGTCGCCGAGAATTTTTCGTGGCATTGGATTTTTGGGAGCGGCTTCAGCTGCTTTTATGAGTGTTTTATTGGCCAGCCCTGTCTGATTAAGCCCGAGGTGGGCGTTCGTCAGGATACAGTAGTAATGGCATATTGTGTCCTGGTCCATTTCTCGTTCGGCCATGTTAAGGCCAGGTTCGAGCAACTCAATAGCACGGTCATAGATGCGCAGTTCTGTATATATTTCGCCAAGTTCAAGATAGGCAAAGGTTTCGAGCGGGTCAAGTTCGAGAATTTTCCAGTATGAATCTATGGCCGGTTGAACTTTGCCGGCATCATAGTTTTTTTGGGCTGATTTTAGCATGCTTTCGATTTTGCGATTCTGTTTGCGCTCAGTTACACTCCCAGAAAAGACCCTGGCTTCAATTGTCGGGGGCAACAGCATTGCCGTGCTTAACGCCACTGCCAGCATGGCTTTTTCGCAAAACGAGCCTGGCTTTTTTTTGCAGGACATGTCAATTCTCCTGAATAGCTGTATTTTTACGAGTTCATTTTAAAGCAAAGATATAAAAGAGTCCACGTACAATCAAAGTGATAAAAAATCAGCCCGGCAATGTGCCGGGCTGACGAGAGTTTATAATATTAGGGGTGGTGTGCCCGTAAGATTATTTTTTGGCTTTTTTTATTGCTGGTTTAGCTGTTTTTACGATTTTTGCAGATTTTGCAGGAGCTTTGGCTGACTTGGGAGCTGCTTTTTTAGCCGGTTTCTCTGCTGCAGCGAGTTCTTTCATGGCAACAAGAACTTTTTCGGCAGTGAATGGTGGCTTGGTTAATCTCACGCCGACTGCGTTCTTGATGGCATTTCCTATTGCCGGAAGTGCGCCGTTAATACTGATTTCACTAACGCTCTTGGCACCATAGGGGCCGGTTTTTTCATAGGTCGGCACCAAAAAGGTGTCGAGTTCGGGCATGTCTTTAGCGCTCCAGATCTTGTAGTTGCCAAAGTTCGGGTTAAGCATGCGACCTTTTTCATCGAATATGTATTCTTCGGTGAGAGCAAAGCTTATGCCATTCATGCATGCGCCTTGGGTCTGGCCGTCTGCCAGTTGCGGGTTGATAGCAGTGCCGCAGTCTACGCCGGCAACATATTTGAGCAGTTTGACTTCACCTGTTTCGGTGTCGACTTCAACTTCGGCAAAATGAGCCGAGAATGGCGGTGGTGAAGCGTGACTGATATGACTGCCAATGGCCCCGATCTGAAACTGTTTATGTTCATACATTGCGTAATTGCAGACCTGACCGAAAGTAACTTTGTTTTTGCGCCCTTTGCCATAGCAAACGCCGTTTTCGATGGTAATATTTTTCATATCTTCACCAATCATGCTGGCGGCAACCGCTTCGATCTGTTCACGCACTTTTTTAGCGCAGTTGATAACGGCGCCACCTGTAAGATATGTGGTCGAAGAAGCGTAAGCGCCTACGTCGAAAGGTGTCATGTCAGTGTCTGAGCTGTAAACAAGCAGGTCTTCGAGTTTGCAGCCGATGGTTTCGGCGGCGATCTGACCTAGAACTGTGTCAGAGCCGGTGCCGAGATCAGTTGCGCCCAGCAGCATGTTGAATGAACCGTCTTCGTTCATTTTGATAAAGACGGCGCCCATATCTATTTCTGGAATCGAGCTACCCTGCATCAGACAGCACATGCC
>SABV01000543.1 GCA_009928855.1 Erysipelotrichia bacterium
GGCTTCAGAAGTAAAGAAGAGGTTATTCTTGCAGCAAGCAAAGCAATCAGAACAACCAGGCACGCAAGAATCTGAAGATTTCGCCTCAAAATAGAAATCTTTCCGGCAATTACCCTGTATGGTTGCGCCATTATCAGAACATAGCCATCAAGATTACTTCCCCGGATCGCGCTCAACAGATACTTGTTTGCGCCAATCATAGCGGTTTCATGAACCGGAATTCCAGTTTTAATAACTTGATCGGCCAATCGGCGCAATACCTTGTGCCCACCGGAGGATCTTTTAGGAAAAGCAGGCCAGAATGGTGAAACCGCGACAGGAATTGCTACAAGTTTTGATTGATCAGGAAACTCCGATTTATCGCGCTGTCTACTTACCCGAAGCAGATAGTTTCGCTGAAAACCACTTTGAGACATAAAAACAAAAAACATTGCTCCGGCTCTGTAATTCTGATCTATAAAAAAATCAATATATGTAAGCAGAGTATTGTTAAGGAGGTTTGCGGTGCCTATTTTACCTGATTCCATAATCAAACCGCGTGCCAACCAACCGCCCAGACTGTTCACTACAGACTTCACATCTGCCGGACTGGCTTCGTTTTTTTCTTCACGATATTCTCCGTTAAGCATCTCAATCAGCATTTCGCCATAAAAGGCCATGGGTTCCTTTTTTTCAGCTTTTTTCCCGCCTGGAAACTCTCTGGAGAAAGTTGTGCTCTCATTTTTTTTAATAAGAAGAATCTGGCTTATCGCATCCGATAAAGAAAGCAGATCTTCAAAACTTTTAAAGGCATTCTCTGAATTGCTTCCGGAGACTTTGCCCGATTTGCTGACTAAAGATTTGAAACCAGTTTCGAGAAGAAGATAGTCGTTGATTATCCCTTCATCTATACGTGTCAATTCTTCGATATTTCGGTTTTGATAGTCATTTACAAGCACCTTTTCTTTTTCAGTGCGATCGGCAAAACCGGTAAAAACAAGCACAATAAGCGGTATACTCGCCCCAAACAAAAAAATTGCCAACAACCGTGTTTTAAGACCTGGATTAAAACTGGTAATTCCCATGAACATTGGCATTAAAACGACCAGCAGTAAAAAAACGGCAATAGTCAGAGAGAAACGGATAGTTGAAAAAATGGCCATTTCATCGATCGGCCTTGAAGTTCTGGCGATAATTGTCATACCAGAATCGGTAAAAACCTTGACTCCGGGGCAACCCCCATGCACAAACACGCTCTCGCCGCAAGGTACTGAATCAAGCAGCAAAAGTGTTTCCGTACTCAGGCCATGACCCGGTGGCCTCAATAAACCAGGTTCAACAGGATCCCGCCAGGCAAAACAATAGGTTCTGCCCATTTTCGTTCTGGCTGAAAGAATTGCTTTTTCCACCATCTTATCTGGATCAAGAGCGCTTTTTCTAATAAACGCGATAAGATGACCGGCAGGATTGTTGTCAGCATCATACAGGCGGAACCAGCCACCCCAGTATCTATCGTGTGAGCTGCCAATCTTTATTATCGAATCTGGCGCTTGATTCATAAGAGTATGAGCACTACGATAACCGGAGAACTGAATCACAAAACGCTCATATCTGGAGGCAAGAGATGGCTCCTGTACACAGTCTAAAAATTTTTGGGCAACAAATTTTGGAGGCACGGGCAAAAAGGGTATATTCTGGCAGTGCCCGGCGGCATCGAACAGGTAGACCTCTGCTGCCCCAGGATTTGCGGTTAATATCTGCTGCAAACGTCTGTAAAATGTCTGGGAGGGATAACTAAGAAACGCCAGGCCGCTAAACACGGTATCAAAATGCTGTCTCGGATCTGATTCAGCCGAAATAGCACTGAGAATGCGGTTCATTTCACGGCATTCAAAACGAATACGTTCAGCCAGATCGGCTTCAGAAAAATATTGATTCAAACCAGCAAGTAGAAGAAAGGGCAGCAACAGAAAGATTGC
>SABV01000544.1 GCA_009928855.1 Erysipelotrichia bacterium
CCGCTTTCAATTCGCCCTGTTTGAGCAGTTGCAGCGTCTTTTGTGCTGCATCAAGATCCTCTGCGGTTGGCTTGGCCTTTTTCACATCCCAGGCATAAATGTATGCTTGGTTATAGAAAGCCCGCGCCAAGCGGTTAACGAAGTCGCCCGTGTTTTCAATCATTACTGGCCGCCTTTCTTCGATAGCTTTTCAATTACCAGATCTTTCAAGCTCAGCCTGCGCCGCGCCGCCTCAATCTTCAATTCGGCGTGCAGATCCTCGCCGATAAACACGTTTATAACACCCTTGTTCTTACCCATTATTTCACTTCCTTTGTTGCAATTTCGCCGCATTAACATTGCTGCTACTCTGCGATTTTGGGATAAAAAAAAGCAACCAATAAACTTAATTATTGATTGCCTTGCAATCGACCTTTTTACAGCTTGTCTAGGCTGTGAGCTTAGATACCGCCTTAGAAGACGGTATTTTCGTTGTTGATGCCGTTGGGCACCAGTACCGTCTTATACAGTTCTGTCGAAATGTCAGAATCTGGATTCTGACGAACTATGGAAACTATTGTTTCCAGAATTTGATGCTTAGCATCTTCGGATGCCAATAGTGCGCGTTTCAATTCTCGGAATGCTTTCATAATACCTCCACAAAATTTTTTCCTGCGATTTCCTACGCCTTCATCCTAACCGATTAGAAATTTATTGTCAATAGCTTTTTAATAAAAATAAAAAAAATAGTTTTCGCCATGTTTCGGGTAAAAAAAAATAGCCTTAAAATCGGCTATTCATAAGGAAAATGAGAGGATTGTTGGAAAGGAGGCATGTCAAACTAAAATGAGAGTATAGATACCGCATCACGATTATGCGCAAGTGTCAAATATGTTTACCGCAGTCACCGCATCGACCACAGGGCCAGATTAAACCGCCGCACTCACACAACCTCAGCCCTGCCGCTTTCGCTGCCCGCTGCCTGCGCTGCTTGTAGGGCGTTTCGCCGCTCTCGCTCGATTCGCCCGGCCATGGCGCAGGCGGCCATATCTCGCTCATGTCGTTCGGCGATCTGCTTGATAACCTCAAGGGCTTTTTCAAGGCTCATGTCCTCGCTTTCTGTGGTCATATCTGTATATTCTTGATAAACTTCCATGTCAGCGGCACATAAATACCGGCTGCATCACGCGCCCATCTTGCGCCCGGTTCATGCGGGGTCAGCGTTCTGATGTCTACATGTATTCCCGGCCTGTTCCAATGCGGGTAAATCCCTATCCCTGAGAATAAGCGCGTTTTTTCAGCAAGCAAAAACTGATCGACTACATGAAGACCGGAAATAACAATGTCAACGGCGCGACCTAAACCGTGCTGCCCTGGGTCGCCTGGTCTGTAATCGCTGTTGATTTTAATCGGCTTTCCTGCCGCTGCTCTGAGTGCGTCAATGCTGTAAATCAGAAGCGGGTCGAGCTGATCCGGGTATGTGAACTCGGAAGGTTTAAAATGTTTAACCTTGCTCCAGTCGGTTGTCATTCGTCCGTGCCTCCTTCATCGTCAAATAGCTTTCTTGCAAACTCAGGATTTTTTGCGGCGCACGCTTCCATCAACCGCCTGACCCGCTTCTCGATGACATTCTGTCGGCTTGTGAACCGATTCAGGCGCAATATCGCAAGTGCGGTTACAATTCCGGTGGCAATGCTCGGCCAGTTTGTGGCGATAATATTCCAGATCTGCACTTCCGTCGGCATGTGAGGACTCGACTTTCCAAAGGACTAAAAAAGCAAGAGCCAATGGTATAAATTCCATATTTGACCCCTATTACATTATTTTTTAACTTCAAACACGCAATTCGGCCAGCCGCTAATTACCAGATCGATTAGTTCTGCGTCGGTCTTGATAACAAATTCCTGGCTCTGACCCCAATGCAAACGATGCCTGCCATTCACATCTCTGCCAAACCAGCAAACCCAGTGCTGCGCGAA
>SABV01000545.1 GCA_009928855.1 Erysipelotrichia bacterium
TCTCATGAGAGACCGCTTTTGCAAGCAGGGTCTTGCCGGTCCCTGGCGGTCCTACAAGAAGCACGCCTTTCGGCGGCTCGATACCCACCTTTGCAAACAGGTCCGGCTTGAGAAGCGGCAGCTCCACTGCTTCGCGTAAGAGGGTCTTCTGGAGTTCCAGCCCGCCGATATCGGCGTAACTGACGTTCGGCGCCGTTTCGACCTCCATGCCGGAGATTGCGGTGTCGTATTTGTTCACCAACCCGACGGGCGGCGCGGTCTGCGCTTCAGTGCATATTGCATGGCCCGGGGTAAAATTAAACAGTTCCTGATTACGCATCTGTTTGCGCAGAACGTCGAAGGTGGTAATGATCATGCCACGAGCTGCAATCTGCGTTGCTACCAGGGCATTTGAGCTGAACAAAAATTTCTGCAGAAGATGGAACTGATATTTATGAAAAGGGTAATAAATGGCAAAATCTTCTGCGTTGGTAGTTTTGGTTGGGAAAGAGGAGTTCAGGTTGGTTGAATCGGTTATCAAACCTTCATTCTTTTGATAGAAAGCGAGTAGCTCTTTGTTAAATTTCTCTTTCTTCTGAAGCAAGCGACTACGAATGATGACATCAACTTCAGTGGATTCAAGATGAATCTTGGTATTGAACCTGTCGGTAACCTTGGTCAGCTGTGACCGATTAATGTTAGCGTTGTTGATTACATCGTCAAGCTTTTCCTGGGCTATGGCGATTAACCAGACGGTTTTGCTGATGCTGGAAATCATTTCGCTCAGACCTTCGAGATCAAGAAGAGTAAATTTTTTCTGGCTGATTGCTTCACTGGCTTCATCGAATACAAAAACCAGAGTTTCGTCAGGCCTGTTTTTAAGATATTTTTCGAGTTCATCCTTCAACCTGCTGGAAGAGAAGTTGCTCATGGCACTTGAATAAGTTTCTTTGGTCTCTTCATATTCTTTCTCGGTGAAACCCATTTCGATAAAAGTGTTGCGCATGGTTTTGGCAACCAGCCTATTATTCGCTCTAAGCTCGCTCCAATCTTTCCCCTCAAGTTTTTTGGCCTTTTTGCAGAATTCATCATATTTACCATCAATGAACAGATCGAACTCCATGTAGCCGTAGATATCCTGACGGAAACCAAGATTCTTAAGAAAATTGGCGAACAGGGTAAATGCCAGACCGTTATCAGTATTTTGTTTGGCTACATCGAGGCAGACCACCCTGCTCTGAATTGAATCAAGCTTTCTTACAATGTTTTCGATGAGACTTTCATTATTAAGACCCTTAAGTCTCAGAATAAAGCGATCCCGGGCAGATGTGCCATTAATAACCGGATTGGCCAAAACATAACCGACCATTTTGCCGAAATATGATTTGCCAGAGCCATAAAAACCTGACAGCCAAACTCCGGTCTCTTTTTTATTGCCAGAAAAAAGGCTGAGGAAGTTGTAAAAATGCTCGCCAAGCCCCTTGGTAACTATGTAAGATTCGATTTCATGTTGAATCTCGTGTTCTGACTGGTCTTCAAGGTCAATTACGTTTTTGATGTCTTCCTGAAGGTCGATGGTTAGAATTTCATTAATTTTTGTCATATTTGGCCTCTTATTTAACCAGGGTGCAGCGATATTTGGATGCGGGTTTGAAATTTAAAAAATACAGGTTATCGTCTTCTATTCGCGATGGGTAAAAGATAACCAGCGGGTGAGAAAGACTCATCACCGAGCTATGTTCCATTATGTTAACGTTTTCAATGCCGGTGCCATGCAGGCAACCTGTTCTTATCAGAATTGGTATTTTACCGTTGCCACTGGCATCAGTTACCCTGGCAATGATCATTTTGAAAAGATCTGAGCCGGGATCTTCTGATTTAAAAACTACATGCGGAGTGTTTTTGAATTCCTGATAGTAATCTTTGAACGATTCCCAGCCGTCGGAATCTATAAACTCAACGAACAATCTACTGA